>DAOUGM010000168.1:0-19801 GCA_034428895.1 Anaerolineaceae bacterium | reverse complement strand
CTTTGTCAGCCTGCCTGATTCCAAAAAAAAGATCGATGCCACCCTGCGCATCCTCAACTGGTCCGGGTTGGCGGTGATCCTCTGGTCGATCCTGCAGATTCTCATCACCCCGCAGGCGAAATTCCCTTTTGATATTATCGACCATGCTCAAAACTTTTTTTCGATCACCCAGGTTTTTGAGGGCAGGATGACCGGTTTCGCGGCTGAGCCTTCATGGCTGGCCCACATGCTTAACCTGGTCTATCTCGCCTACTGGCTGGCTGCCGCGATTAACCGCACCAGCGTCCATCGTTTCCGCATCTGGAAATTTTCATTCGAGGATTTGCTGCTCGTGGGCGGTATTGCCGCGTTGATCGGGAGCCTGTCACGCGGAGGGCTGGCGTCCTTCATGCTGGTGGTGGCTTTTTTGTTTGTCCTGGTGAATGTGCGTTTCATCGGCTGGTTGTCGCATAAATGGAATCTGAAACATAAAGGTTGGATAACCGCGCTTCTCTCGCTGGCGGTGATCCTTGCTTATCTGGCCCTGTTGACTGCGGGATTATTTGCGTTGAGCAAGATCGATCCGCGCATGGAGGCTGTATTCCAGTTCGACAAAACCGAAGAGAATCCTTTGATCAATTATGCCGAAACGCTGCAGTTTGGCGAGCGGGTCATTTACTGGCAGACAGGATGGAATATTTTCAACGATCACCCGATGCTGGGGGTGGGTGTTGGTTTTTCCGGTTTCTATTTTCCTGAATATCTTCCGGATGCCGGTTGGGGATTGACCGAAACCCGCAGGCTGCTCTACCATTCACCAGGTTTGATGAATATAAAAAACCTTTGGGCAAGGCTGCTCGCAGAAACTGGTATGATTGGGTTTGCCTTGTTCCTCACCTCGCTCATTGTATTTGCATTCACCGCCGCGGAAATGGCACGGTCCAAATCCGTTCAGCGTAGAACCCTTGGTTACATGGGTCTGTTTATGCTGATCGCGCTGGTGTTTGAAGAATTCAGTGTTGACAGTTTTGCCTTGCCTTACCTTTGGTTTACACTGGGGTTGGTAACCGCGGCATGGAGATGGTATATCCCGGAAATTGGCGAGAAAAATGGATCGATCTGAAAAAACAATCATTTTAATTGTCATTGGGGTGCTGGTTAGCTGCCTGTGCCTGGCGGCGATCTGCGGCGTGTCGATCCTGCTTATTACAAATTTTTCCACCTCTTTGACCGCCGACACCCAGGCAACTTCAAGTCCGACCCCAACGGCAACCCCTTTTCCTGCCACCCCCCGCCCGCAGATCATAAAGTCTGCCAGTGCGGCACAAGAATCCTTGGCGATACTGGAGTCTGAAGAAATTCCCACAGCCGATCTTATCGAACTGGCTGAAAAATTCGAGGGCAAGCAAAATATACCTTTGCAATTATCCATTCCGCCAACGGAATATGAAATTGGCGATACACTCGATTTTTATAAATTGAACGTCGATTCCAACGAAATGACCAAGACGACCGCGGTTCTGCGCTATAAAACGAACATAATCTACTTTTGGGCTGAACCTGGGATCAACCTCGATCAGCAAAAATTGAAACAGGTTGTCGATATCTTTGCCAACGGGATCTATCCTACCAACCATGAATTTTTTGGCACGGAATGGATCCCAGGTGTGGACAACGATCCGCATTTGTATATCTTGTTTGCCAGAAATCTTGGTTCATCGCTTGCCGGTTACCATTCACCGTCGGATTCCGTGCTCATACAGGCGCATGAGTATTCGAATATGCATGAAATGTTTACGGTAAATGCCGATGTGCAGACCCTCGATGACCCGTATACCTTGAGCGTGATGGCGCACGAGTTTCAGCATTTGATCCACGGATATCACGATCCCAACGAGGAATCCTGGCTGAATGAGGGATTTTCCGAATTGGCAACCTTGTTGAATGGTTATGATGCCGGCGGTTTTGATTATGTATATATGAATAATCCAGACCTGCAATTAAATGACTGGTCGGAGGACCCGAACATCAATGACGCTCATTACGGTGCCAGCTTTCTGTATACCACCTACCTGCTGGACCGCTTTGGGGAAGATATTACCAAACGTGTGGTAGCTGATGAGTTGAACGGCTTTGCCAGTATCGATCATGTGTTTCAAGCCAATGGTCTGGTCGACCAGCAAACAGGCAAGCCAATCACAGCGGATGATTTCTTCACGGATTGGGCTATCACCAATTACTTCCTCGATCCGCAATTGGGAGATGGCAGGTATACCTATTCCAATTATCCAGGAGCCACCGTTGCCAGTACAACCGATTCGATCACCGATTGTGATAAAACAGGCTTATCCGCGGAGGTCAAACAATATGGAGTTGATTATTACGAGGTTTATTGCCCCAACCGGGAAATTCATTTGACCTTTGAAGGCGCCCCAACCGTGAATGTACTTCCGGATGTCACCGATGAAGGAAAGTTCATGTGGTCCAACCGCGCGGATACATCGGCGATGTCACTTTCACAGGAGTTTGATCTGACGGGAGTCAGCGGTCCGGTCACATTAACCTATCAAACCTGGTACGATATTGAAACAGATTATGATTACCTGTATCTTCTTGCGTCAGAAAATGGGCAGGATTGGGAGGTCCTCACCACTCCATCCTGCACCATGCTGGATATCAACGGAAACAGTTATGGATGTGCCTATAATGGTCAAAGTGGGCGCTGGCTTTCAGAAAGCGTTGATCTCACAAAATTTGCGGGGAAAAAGGTAACACTCAACTTTGAGTATGTGACCGATGCGGCTGTTACAGCAGAAGGATTCATCCTGGACAATATCGCAATTCCTGAAATTGGTTATGAAACTGATTTCGAGGCGGACGACGGAGGTTGGACCAGGCAGGGATTTGTGCGCATCAGCAACTCCATTCCACAGACTTTCCTGGTGTCGGTGGTATCCACCGGTGAAAATGGTATTGTTAAAAAATTCGACATCCAAAGCGGTGATGTATTGAACCTGACCCTGGATCCTCTGCCGTCTTTCAGCAGCTATATCGTGGTGATCAGTGGTTCCACCAGGTACACCAGACAGGATGCACAGTATCAAATTAAATTGGGTAAATAGAGAAATCTTATGTGTTGCACATAATGATGCAAAAGCAGCGGTCCAATGATCGCTGCTTTTTTGTCCTTTTTTATTTTTATTTCATTTTCGTGTGTTTGAAAATGACTTTTTAGTCAGCCTCTTCTACTCTGTAATCTCAATTTCTGGATCAGGCAGCGTCTTTTTTCTGCAGCCTGGCTAATTCCCGCTTCAGCTCTTCGCTGCGTTGTTTTGCAGCGGATTCAACTTCCGTTCGGACGCGGGAAAAATTGTTTTCGATGCGACCGCGCAGCTCACTGCCGGAAACTGGCGCCAACAATAAGGCCAGCAGACTTCCCAAAATTCCTCCCAGTAAGAATCCGGCGAGGAATTTTCCAAATGCTTTCATATGTTCCTCCTTTTCCCAATATACATTAATTATAAGGGAAAAATGGTCTCTGGTCGCAATTGGAATTACTCCAGGTGCAGCTTCTTGAATATCCACGGAGCAATTGCGGTTACCCATACTCCGATCAATGAATAACGAATAAATCTGAAAATACCATCCATTAATGCAGGTTCTTGAGGGAAAACATACTTTAATCCGAAATAGAGGGCAACGATTCCCAGCAAACCCAGGCCATAACGCGCCAGGCGTTTGATTGGAGTCGCATTGAGCAATCCGACGCCATATTTATGCCGCCACCAGGCGTAACCGCTGGTGAATCCGAAGGCAACGCCGGCGATGGTGATTACCCCTTCAAGGTTGTAGGGGTTTGGCGCTTCTGCACCGGCAGCCACAGCATTTTGCACCCACTCCTGGGGGAGTGAAAAGCTGTTCCTTGAGGTCTGAGACAACAATCCTATGCCAATCAGGACAAGTGAAAACAAAAATGAGAACATTAACTGAATCCCAAAGGGTCGGGTGCTCAACCATCTGGAAACAGGAGCTTCCAGTACCAGGTAGAGAATAACGATAAGCCCTCCGATCAGCCAACCGGAAAGCACATCCCGAAGAAAATGAACGCCAAGGTACAAGCGGGAAATCCCAACCAGGAAGATCACCACAAGAGCCACGCTCCAGGCCCATTTCTTGCGTAGGCTGGCAGCAATCATTCCCCAAATGGCCGCAGAATTCTGCGAGTGCCCGGAGGGAAGGCCAAATGAGGTTTCTGAAGCCATGGCTTTTACTTGCGGATCGATCCAATACGGACGGGGACTGTGGAAAAGCATTTTCAGACTGGAATTCAATCCGCCGCTGATGATGAGCATCATCCCCGCTCGAAACCCAGTCGCCGGATCGATGCTCCAATAGAGGGCAGGCATGATCAACAGGAAGAACAACTCGTTGCCAAGAAAAGTGAATGCCTGCATAAGGGATTCCAACCAGCCGCTCAAATTCTGGAAGAACAAGTTGACCAAAAGTTCGATTTCCATTGTTTCCGCTTCCTCCTGGCTATGCAAAATAAGTAAATTTTCCGATGCGCCTAAACAACCTACATTTGTACGGTCATATCCCGAATGACGTCCATGCGGGCTCGATCCAGACCGGGAAGACAATCGTCGATGGCGAAAGCCCCGGTCCGCTCGACAATCATCGATGCGGTTGCACTTCCTTTTATACAGGCTTCTATTGGATCATAGGTGTTTTGAAACCCAGAAAGAAACGCCCCGCTGAATGCATCCATTTCACCGGTCGGATCAGATACTCGGACAGGGTAGCGCGGTATGCGATATCTTTTGGAGTTGGTGGCATCAAAAATGAAAAAATCTTTGGAATTCCTTGAGACGATCACAAATTTACATCCGAAATGAGAAACAGCCTCCATCATTTCCCAAAGATCAGCTGATCTTCCCCTGAATAAGGCTCTCAGCTCCGGTTCAGAGGTGATGATGGCCGTGGAATCCTTGACCAGGACTGGAAAATCTTCCCAAAAAACCGGATTCATAAAGATCGGGTGAGGTTGTATGGTCAGCGTCCGCACCGATCCCTTGAGAAGCAGGTTGGAAAGTTGAATCTGGCCTATGAGGTCCAGAGGAGAGATATGTGCTGCCATCGCATCCTGGTATTCAGAGGGGATGTTTTCAAAAAGGGTTCGGGAATTCTCATGCAATTTATCCAACCTGGATTCCTCTTTATCGAAGGCATAACCGTAAAGTTCATTGGGGAAAGGGAGCCCGAGGTGGGAATAGATCGCCACCGGATTTTCGCGAATGCAATCATTTTTGAGTCCATAAGCGTAGAATGTCCGCAAATCCAAATCCTGGGGGATGCATTTTATCCCCCGGGTATCCAATCCTCTTTCGTGTAAATCCTTTAAAAAGCCTGGCAGATAATTTTCTCCAACAATACCAACCAAACCGACGATTTCTCCCCAATGTTTCATGGCAGTGGCGGTATAGATCAACGGTCCACCAACCAGGTTGGCTGAGGATTTTCCGTTAATATCGATTATAAATTCATTGTGTATTTCGCCAATGGCAATGAATTTGACAAGTTTCTTGATTGTCATTTGCGTTATTTGGCAGGGTGATATTTTGAACGCGGTTTACTTGCGTCCTGTTTCGGAAACCATTTTCAACAGGGATACAATTCCCAAACCAATTTTTGCTCCATCTCCGGAAGTGAGTTTTAATGAATCGCCATTTTCTTCGCGCTGCTTAACGATCAAATAGGCTGCAGCGAGCCCTGATGCTAATCCCACTAATCCCCCGATAATGAATGTGAGTGTTTTCCAATTTGGCTTATCCGTCATTTTTTCTCCTTTGAGCCTGTCCACGGTGAAAGGCAAGCTCAAACAGCCGCATCGCACCGGTCATTATGGAGTTGAGATCGATCAGAGGTTGAGTCACCTTGTTGGTGGCAACTTTTGTAAATCCCTCAATAGAGGAAACGATATCGTTCAATTTTGCGAATTGTGAAGGAAGAAAATTATGGAATCTGGTCACCAACCGCGAGGTAAAGAACAACACACCAAGCAGCACAAGTCCAATGATCAGGAAGGGCAAGATCAGGAAGATCAAAGCGATATGAGCCCATTTCTCATCCATGCCCTCGCCATTTGCGTACACGAAAATCACTACAAATCCTATTACCAGCGCGATCAGCACACTCACGAGAATCGGCACAAGGATCTGCCAAATATACTCTGAGGAGTGAACTCTTTCCGATTCGCGGCGGTAAGAATGTTGATGAGTTTCCATATGAATTATTTTAGCATGAATCGCCCACGATTCTCTCGATGGAATATGAGGTCAATGATTACGTATTAATTAAAAACTTATTGAGAAATTTTAAGAATAGGGTATAATTATTTCAATTGTAACGGAAAAATCGGTGCAATTATTGCGCATAGCAAGACAGGCTGTTCGACTTTCAAACTAGCTGGGCAAGTATTTTTACACTCCGTTTGGAGTTTGGATGAAAAAGAAATTGCCGAAGTGGATATGTACAACCTAGACATCATTAATAAATCAGGCAAATTGACAACAACTTACAAGAGATTGGATTTTTGTTTATTCGTTAATTCGTATAATCCGGGTAATTCTCCTGTAAATAATCAAATTCTTCTTCATCCAAAAGAATAAATATTGACCAGATTAAGGTCTTTATCCAGGACCTAAAAGTGAATGAGGTCGATCAGCCGGACAACCTGAGAGGTTTTCGGCTGTTTTTAGTTAAGGATGATGGAAAGATTGATCACGGCGATCACGGTGCAAAAACGCAATCCAAATCGGGTCAATATCGAACTCGATGGTGAATTTGCCTTCGGTTTGTCCAGGATAGTAGGTGCCTGGCTAAAAATTGGGGATCGGTTGACAGAAGAGAAAATTCGCACCCTTCAGGAGCAGGACGCCAACGAGGCGGCTTTTCAAAAAGCTCTACAACTGATTGGGCATCGTCCGCGAACAGAAAACGAGATCAGGCAAAGACTTTCTGAAAAAGATTTCTCAGCCGGACAAATCGATCAAACCGTCGATAAACTCAGGAACGAAGATTTGATTCATGATGCGAAATTCGCAGAAATGTGGGTGGAAGACCGCAATGCGTTTCACCCGCGCAGCCAGCGCATGATCGCATATGAATTGAAGCGCAAGGGGATAGCACAAGATTTAATAGAAAATGCCTTGAGAGGTACCGCGGAGGACAGTGCGCTGGCGTTTCAAGCTGCAAACCAATACGCCCGTAGATTGACAGGTTTGGATTGGTTGACCTTTAAAAAAAGGTTGAGCTCCTTCCTGGCTCGGCGTGGTTTTGATTATGGAACGATCAGCCCTGTTGTTCGAAAGGTTTGGGATCTACACAACCTCGATGGGAATGAATCTGGGAAAAATGAGGAATTCTAAATATGAATAATCCAAATGGCGGTTTTTTAGTGATAGTGATTGTTGTTGCCCTGGTTCTGGCGGCGATTCTGACCGCGATCCTGGTCAAAATTCTGGTAGACAAGTTCAAGAAAGAGCAGACTGAAAAAGCTGATAATCTCATCCAGACGGCAGTGGAAAAAGCCAAGACGGTGGAATTGGAAGCCAAGGACAAAGCGTTAAAAATACTGCAGGACTCGGAGGTTGAGACCACCCGTAGGCGGCAGGACATCATGCGGGAAGACGACCGGCAGCAAAAACGAAGGGCGGAACTTGATCATCGGATTGAAAGGTTGGAACTGCGCGAGCAAAATCTCAATAAACGCCAAAGCGCCTTGGATAAACGTTCCAACGAAATTGAAAAACTGTACACGGAGCAGATGGAGGAACTGCAGCGCGTTGGACAAATGACCATGGAAGACGCGAAGCAAGTGCTGTTGGCTGAAGCTGAAAAAGAAGCCCGCAACGACATGGCACGCATTATCCGCCAGATAGAGGCTGAAGCGCGTTCCGAAGGGGACAAACGTGCCAGGGAGATCATCACGGATGCCATTCAGCGCGTAGCCTCTGAACACGTGGTGAGCGTTTCCACCTCCCTGGTCACGCTGCCGAATGAGGAAATGAAAGGACGCATTGTTGGGCGCAATGGAAGGAACATCCGCGCGTTCGAACAGGCTGCCGGGGTGGATGTGATCGTGGACGATACCCCGGAGGCAGTGACCATCTCGTGCTTTGATCCAGTGAGGCGCGAGATCGCCCGCCGCTCATTGGAGCGTCTGATCGTCGACGGCAGGATCCATCCAGCGCATATCGAGAAAATCCTGGGCGAGGAAGAGAAGGAAGTTGAAAAGGCTATTGTGGAAGCCGGTGAAAATGCGGCATTCGATGCAGGCGTGGCAGGACTTCACCCTGAAGTATTGAGAATGCTGGGACGTTTGAAGTTCCGTACCTCCTATGGGCAGAACCAGCTGGCGCATGCAGTCGAGGTTGCCAGGTTGTCCGCAGTCCTCGCGGCGGAACTGGGGGCGGATGTAGAGGTGGCACGCGCCGGTGGTTTGCTGCACGACCTGGGCAAAGCCATGGACCATAATACGGAAGGTACGCACGCACAGCTTGGGGCAGACTTTGCCCGCAGGTATGGGGTTCTTCCAAAGGTAGTGAATGCCATGGCTTCACACCACCATGAAGTGGAGCAGGAATCCATCGAAGCCGTGATCGTCGAATCCGCGGATGCCATTTCCGGCGCACGGCCGGGTGCCCGCAGAGAAGATCTTGAGCAGTACATCAAACGATTGCGTGCGCTTGAGGAAATTGCCAATTCATTCAAGGGTGTTCAGCAATCTTATGCTATCCAGGCCGGACGTGAAGTGCGCATCCTGGTGCAGCCGGAAGAGATCGACGACCTGGCTTCAGCACGCCTGGCGCGGGATATTGCCAAGAAGGTGGAAGAAACCATGCAATATCCGGGTCAGATCAAGGTTACCGTCATCCGCGAAACCCGGGCTGTGGAATTCGCAAAATAAATTAAATCAAACAAACAACAGACTGTCAGTTAAAAAACTGGCAGTCTGTTTTGTTATCCTTCCCTCAAACCACCGGATGCTTACTTAAACTGATGAGAGATCATTTATTGGATGTTTCAAGCATAAAAAAGCGCGAATACCAAATTAAATCATTCATGCGTCAAAATTCGCGTGAAGACCCACGAACGGATTGTTTTCCATTTCTTCCTTAACGGTTGTGGCTGGACCATGCCCGGGAATTAGCATTGTTTCCGGAGGCAGGGTGAAGATCTGGGTGTCGACGCTGTTCTTCAACGTTTGAAAATTTCCGCCATGGAGATCTGTGCGGCCGATGCTGTGGTGAAAGATCAAGTCGCCCACGAGCGCGGTATGCAGATCTGGGATATGGAATGTGACAGAACCGGGTGAATGTCCAGGCGTGTGGCGGACTTCGATCTCACTTTTGCCGAGAGTGATCTTTTGCCCGTTGATGAGAAGAATGTCCGGATCACCGGGTATATCCAGTTCCACCCGAAAATGTTTGGATCCACCGCCATCGCGCCAGATATCGAGATCACCGGCATGCAGACCGACCCTCGGAGAGGGCGAGAGTTTGGATTGTATGTAGGCCAATCCGGCAAAATGGTCAAAGTGACCGTGAGTAAATAGGATTTTTTCGACTCGTAGGTGTTCTTTTTCTATGAATTCATACACTTTTTCAATGCCAAAGGATGGATCAAAGAGGATGGATTCTCTTGTGGCATCATCAAATAACAAGATAACGGTATTTTGCAGCGGACCGCAATAAAATTCTTTAAGTCGCAAGGTCATTAATTTTTCTTTGCCTTTTCATATACAAATTGTAGGTAATTAAATTCAAGATGATCACAACTGAGATCAATCCGGCAGAAATCTCATAAATCGAGTATGGGTCTTTATTATAAAGAAAACCAGCCAGGACAGGAGCAATGATAATCGATATTGCACCGACCGTCTCAATGATCCCAAACGCCAGGCCGGTTTGTTCGGGGTGTACCATGGGGCGGACGATGGCAAGCACCATCGAACGGCAGAGACGGTAGCCGCCGAAGAAGAAATATCCAATACCAAACCAGATGGGTGTTTCACTTTTAATGAAGATCACGCAAAAAACGAGCACCCAGATCTGCCCGGCGATGAAACCGGTGACCGAAGGCAGACTGCCAAGCAGTAAAGTGGCAACCGCATTTCCAAGACTGCCCGCGGCACCGAGTATTCCGATGGTGGAACGCGAAAAGAGCTGCTGGTTTTGCAGAAAATTGGGGGTAAAAGGCTGTGGCAGGTAAATGGCAAAAAGAGTGACCGCGGTGACCCCCAGGAATGCGAGAAAGCGAGAGTTCCGAAGAAGGCCCTTCGGTTGCACGCTTGAAAGGTCATCGTGGTGCGGCGCGGGGCTTTTGGAGGTAAGAAAAACGATCAGCGTGGAACAGAAGAATAACACCCCGGCGATGATGTAGACCGTACGCAGGCCCATTTTGTCGGCGATAAACCCGCCGGTGACTGGTCCAAGCACGGCACCCAGGTTGAATAAACCTGAACAAAGAGAGATGGCGCGACCGATGCTCATATTACCGCGGACGTTCGTGATGTAGCTATTCATGGGGGCAACGACAAACCCAGTAAGTCCGTAGAGAATCAAACCAATCACGAAGGTGGGCAATGATCCTGCCAGCGCCATGCACCAGGCAGCGATGGTTCCTAATACCCACGATGCACACATGATGGAATGAGAGCCAAAGCGGTCTGAGGCATAGCCGGCGGGGATGGGCGCAATGGCCATTGCGATGCCCATCGCACCAAAAATCCCACCGATCATCAGCGGGTCAGCACCCCATTCCTGCAAGTACAAAGGTTGAAAGTAAATGAACAGGCCTTCACCCATCCCCCAGATGAAGAGTGAAATTGCGACCAGCCACAGGTTGCGGTTCATGCGCTTCCTGGAATGCGTTTCAGGAAGGATTTCACCGCTGTGAAGATTTTCTCTTTTTCCGGTTCTTCAATAACCACGTGTCCGCTGTTTTCAACCCATAGTTTGGACTTTTCCGTTGACGAAACATGGTCGTACAGGTAATCCATGCTATTGGGTGAAATCGAGTATTCTCCCCTGGATTGGACGAATAACAATGGAATGTGGATGCTGCTTAATTCTGCGCGCATGACCTGGATCAATTTATTGAGTTCCATCACCGCCAACGTCGAATAGTATGGATAATCGATGTGACCCTTCATCACCTGGGTGTCGCGCCAATCCGGTTTACCTTTGCCGACATGAAGATCGAGCAATCCCAGAAGGGGAAGCAGAGCTTTTTGCCAGGGTGCGGCCGGCAGGTCGCACGGGGTGGAAAATGAAACCGCTCCGGCGACGTTGTAGCGGGCTGCGGTGATCAATGAGAGAATCCCGCCCATGGATAGCCCCATCACGACCTGGCGCTGGGTGCTGCCCTTCAGCAAGTTCAGCCCATCTTCAACGGAAGCCAGCCAATCCCACCACCGCGCCCGGGTGATATCCGTTGGACGCGTGGCGTGGGCGAAAAGCCGCGGCGCCAGGACGGTGTACCCATCTGCAGCAAGCGATTCTCCCAGGAACCGCATTTCCTTGGGGGTTCCTGTGAAACCGTGCAAGAGCAGGCATCCGGTTTTGCCGCCTGGAATGTAGAAAGGTTCTGCCGATGGAATAATGAAAGGATCGGTCATTGCCACCTCGAAAGTGTCGGTTATAGGATCGTCAATTCACGCGGAAAATTGCTGAGCGACTCTGAACCCGTTTCAGTCACCAGCATGTTATCTTCAATACGCACTCCACCCACGCCCGGAAGATAAATGCCAGGTTCAACGGTGTAAGTCATGCCCGCAGTCAGTGCTTCCTGATTTTCACCGAATATGTAAGGTACTTCGTGATCTTCCAGACCCAGACCGTGACCGGTGCGATGAGTAAAGTATTGACCATATCCGGCTTTTTCGATCACTTCCCGGGCAGCCTGGTCGACCGATCCAGCAGGTTTCTGCGGAGCGCCAGCCGCACGCCCGGCTTCATTGGAACGTTTAACCGTTTCATAAATGAATTTCAAATCATCGGCGATTTCACCAATGGCAAAGGTGCGGGTCAGATCGGAACAGTAACCATTGGAACGTGCACCCCAATCGATCACCACCAGGTCGCCCCGCTGGATCTTGCGGTGCGTAGGAAAGGCGTGTGGATTGGCGCTATTCGGTCCACTGGCAATGATCGGAGCGAATGGAAGCTCAGAATCGGAACCTCCGCGCAGCATCTGGATGGTCAATTCGGCGGCAACTTCTCTTTCGCTGATGCCCGGTCTTATTGCAGGGAGTGCTGCCTGTAGCGCATTCTGGGCAATGCGCACTGCCCGGCGCATTTCATCGATCTCGTCGTTGTCTTTTATGGCGCGCAGTCCACTGCAGACCTTTTCAGCGGACACGAATTCGATCGTGTGGAGAGCCTTCCGCAGAAATTCCAGTTCGAGAAAACGCAGCCTGGTAGGCTCAATACCGATGACGGTTCCTTCCAGCAGCAATATCTTTCCTGCTTCCATGAAAACTTTTTGCCAGGTGGATGGATCGTCGTTATAAGTGAGCGGTGTCAATGGTACGCGTGAGGCTGCCAGCTTGCCCGCTTCGAGTTCCGGCAGGATGATCAGCGGTTCGCGACCTTTCTTGATCAATAAAACCGTTGGTCTTTCCATCAAATGAAAGGTCAAGCCGGTGAGATAAGTCAGTGTGGGACCGGCATTCAGAGCCAGGGTGTTGAGAGATTGCTGATCCATTAACTTAAAAAGGTTATCCAATCGGTAGTCGGTCATGGTTTTCTCCTGCAGAAATTATAGCCTGAAGGGAATATTGGTGTAAAGCCAGGCGACCAACCAATCGATCCGAAAAATTAAGTCAGATTATGGGAACTCTTTGGGGAAATGATCGTCTGTGTTGAAGGATTATTTGTCAAAAGGAGACTTCAATGAAAAAAGGATACATACTGGTAATCATCGTTTTCGGCTTGACCATTTTAAGCGCGTGCAGCAAAACCGTGGCCGCAGAGCCAACCATCACACCGACCTTGCTCTCGGAACTGCAATTTACTGAAACTTCGGCTCCCACGGCGGAACCTGCCCGGTTCCCGATGGTCTATCAGGACGAAGCGGCAAATATCCAATTATCTTACCCCGAGGGATGGGCGCTGGAACCCGCGCAGGTGATCGGAGACCGTGGTTCGCAGGCGGCTTTGCTTTCACCGGGCAGCAGCCTGGAAGGTGTTGCAGAAGGCGGTGCGCGCATTGTACTGACTACGTACCAGTGGGATCCCAAGAATGATCTGTCTGCGTTCGTTGCCCAACGCAAGACCGCCTGGGAGGCAAGCGGATTCAAGCTGCTCAGCGAGGAATCTTTCAAATTGGCTGATGACCGAAGCCTGGTGATCCTCGTGGTCGAAACAGTGGAAAAAACGCATGTGCTGTTTGCTTTTACCAATTCCGGTGAGAATTATCTGCAAATCAGCGGTGAGGGTGACCTTCAAGTATGCAGGGAGATCGTGGACACCATCCAACCGGTTCAATAAGCCGCATGCATCGATGTTTCCGGAACCTGATCCAGGTTCCGGATTTTTGTTAATAAAATGATTAGAATTTCGAGAACAATATTAAGATAATATTTATCTTATTTATGATATAATTTATTTAATCAATATAAAAACAAGGAGTTAAGATGAGCCAGGCAATCAGTGATTTATTGAACGAACACGAAGCAATCCTTTCCGCATTGAATATTTTGGACCGCATAACTTCAGGGATTGAAGCAAAAAATGAAGTCAATTCAGAGGATTTGATTGAATTTATTGATTTCCTCAAGGAATTTGCGGACAAATGCCACCACGGCAAGGAGGAAGGGCTGCTGTTTCCTGCCATGGTGGAAGCTGGCATCCAGCAATCCGGCGGACCGATTGGCGTGATGCTGGATGAACACCAGGAAGGGCGCCGCTTGATCAAGCAGATGACCGAAGCGCTGACAGGGGAGGTCAATACCGAAAGCCTGACACAAGCCGCAAGGGGATACATTTTCCTGCTGCGGAACCATATTAACAAGGAAAATAATATTCTTTTCCCGATGGCAGAAAAGGTGCTGGACCAACAGAAACTTGGAGAGCTTTATAACGGCTTCGTCGAGCACGAAGAAAATGTCATTGGCCATGGACGGCACGAGGAACTGCATGCGATGCTCGAAGAGTTGAACGAAAAGTATGCTTAATTTGTTTTCCTGCAATCAGGTGTTCGCAGAAACGCATTCTATTCCTTGACAATACCGCCTCTTCTCGGTTAAAATCTTTTCTGCATTTGTTACCGGGCCTGTAGCGCAGTTGGGAGCGCGCTTCAATCGCACTGAAGAGGCCGGGGGTTCGAATCCCCCCAGGTCCACTGGAGTCAACAGGCTCAGCAAAAGCAGAAACCGGGCCCATAGCGCAGTTGGGAGCGCGTCTCAATGGCATTGAGAAGGCCGGGGGTTCGAATCCCCCTGGGTCCACTAAAGCAAAACCAGGAGTAATAAGTCATCCGTCAGCGAGTCGGGAGAGCGAGGTGAGAGCCCGGCAGGTGCAGCGGAGCACGAAGGACTGAACTCGCCTGACATCCGCAAGGATAGCTTTTCCGGTGAACTCCAGTAACCGGTCACGGGTGCGCCCGTTATCGCGTTTTGAGCGGTCTGTGAAAACTGCAGACAAGCAGGGTGGTACCGCGGAGAATTCCTTCGTCCCTGATGGGAGAAGGGATTTGTTTTTTTAATTTACAGATCGGAGATGAAAATGACATCAAAAATACCAGCCTATAACCCGAACGAAATCGAAGGAAAATGGCAGAAAAAATGGGAAGCCGACGGATTGTATAACGCCGACATCGACGAGAAGCGAAAGAAATTCTATGCGCTGACCATGCTTCCTTACCCTTCGGGTGATCTTCATATCGGTCATTGGTACGCCATTTCTCCCTCCGATGCCCGTGCGCGTTTCAAGCGTATGAACGGGTTCAATGTGTTATTTCCCATGGGATTCGACGCCTTTGGTCTGCCCGCTGAAAACGCTGCCATCAAACGTAACATTCATCCAAAAACGTGGACTTTCTCCAATATCGAGAGGATGCGCCAGCAATTCAAGAGCATGGGTGCGATGTTCGACTGGCGGCGTGAAATCGTTACAGCCGATGAAAAATATTATCGCTGGACGGAGTGGTTCTTCCTGCAGCTTTATAAAAAAGGATTGGCGTACCGCAAAATGTCGCCGGTGGATTGGTGCCCGAATTGCAACACCACCCTGGCGCGCGAGCAGGTGTGGGGAGAAGACCGTCATTGTGAACGATGTGGAACTCCGGTGATCAAAAAGAATCTGGCGCAATGGTTCTTCCGTACAACAGATTACGCGGAGGAATTGCTCAATTACGAAGGCATGGATTGGCCGGAACGCGTAAGAACCCTGCAAACCAATTGGATCGGCAAGTCGGAAGGCGCGTTGGTCAAATTCAAAACAGAAGCCGGCGCCGAGTTGGAGGTCTTCACCACACGGCCGGACACGCTATGGGGAGTGACTTTCATGGTGTTGGCACCGGAACATCCACTGGTGGAAAAATTGACCACTCCCGAGCAACGCGCAGAAGTCGAACAGTATGTGCTTGATGCCACTCGGCAGACGGACATCCAGCGCGAGGCTGCCGATAAGGAAAAAACCGGCGTCTTTACCGGAGGATATGCGATCAACCCGGTGAACGATGAAAAGATCCCGGTTTGGATCGCTGATTATGTGTTGATGACCTACGGCACCGGCGCGATCATGGCTGTGCCGGCGCACGACCAGCGCGACTTCGAGTTCGCCCGCAAGTTCAAGTTGCCCATAAAGATCGTCATTCGTCCGCAGGGAATCTCGATTCTCGAAAGCGAAGAGGATATGACCATGGCGGTTCCCGCCAGCGGTACCATGGTGAACTCGGGAGCGCTGACAGGTACGCCCGGAGATCAATCCTTCAGCAAGGCAGTGGAATACGTAAAGCAAATTGGCGTTGGAAAAGCGTCCATCAATTACCGCCTGCGTGATTGGCTAATCTCGCGTCAGCGGTACTGGGGTGCTCCCATTCCCATCATCTACTGTCCTCATTGCGGGATTGTGCCTGTGCCTGAAGATCAGTTGCCGGTGGTATTGCCTGAGGATGTGGAATGGAAGCCCACTGGCGAAAGCCCGTTGAAATTGCACCCGACCTGGCGCTTTACCACCTGTCCCAAATGCGGCGGCAAGGCGGAACGTGAAACCGATACCATGGACACCTTCATGTGTTCTTCCTGGTATCACCTGCGCTATTTGAGCCCGAATTACGATAAAGGTCCATTCGACCCCGCGGAGTATGATTACTGGATGCCTGTTGATACGTATACTGGCGGCATTGAACATGCCAACATGCATCTCATTTACACGCGCTTTTTCCATAAAGCATTACGCGATATGGGTATCACCGAAGGCAATGAACCGATGATCCAATTGCGTAATCAGGGTATGGTTTTAGGACAGGATTCCGAAAAAATGTCGAAAAGCCGCGGAAATGTCGTGGCACCTGATGAACTGGTTCATTCTTATGGCGCTGATGCAGTACGAGCATATTTGATGTTCTTCGCCCGTTGGGATATGGGCGGACCGTGGAGCAGCGGCGGCATTGATGGTGTTGCGCGCTGGTTGAGGCGTGTTTGGGCGGTACTGCTCGAACCGGCAGCGAAAGGAGCCGCATCAGAGGCCAGCGTGAAGACACTGAGGCGAAAGGTTCACCAAACGCTCAAGGCGGTAACGCGTGATTTCGAACAGTTTGAGTTCAACACCATTGTTTCAGGATTGATGGAACTTTCCAATGAAATGGTGCGGTTGAAAGCCGATACCTATGGCAGCCCGGCCTGGAACGAAGCTGTGGAGATCTACGTCAAGATGTTGGCGCCGGTCACTCCGCATATTGCCGAGGAGATTTGGGAACGCATGGGGAAACCATATTCCATCCATACCACTGCCTGGCCGCGCATCGATGAAGTTGCCGCCGCAGCAGAGGAAATCACCCTGGTTCTGCAGGTGAACGGCAAGGTTCGCGACCGTATCAATGTGCCCGTCGACATCACGGAAGAGGAAGCAAAAAAGACCGCCCTCTCCAGTGAGATCGTGGCAAAAATGCTGCAGGGCAAGGAACCCCGCCAGGTGATCTATGTCAAAGGCCGCCTGGTAAACATCGTCATGTAGTACCATGAGGATTCTCAAGAACAGGACGGCTTCGCTGCCCTGTTTTTTTATATTAGGTTTTTTGCCATCCATCTTATATAATCAGTTTAGGTTTATCACAATTATTGATGAAAAAGAACGCAGGAGGTGCAGCATGCGCATGGGTGAAATGAACTGGATGGAGATCGAGGAATATTTAAAAAAGGATAATCGACTAATGATCGTGCTGGGCGCGACCGAACAGCATGGTTATATCAGCGTGATGGCGGATATGAAGATCCCCCTGGCGATGGCTGATGCTGCTTCGAAGGAAAGCGGCGTGCTTGTGGCTCCGCCGCTTAATTTTGGTTGTTCCTCATACTTTACCGATTACCCCGGAACGATCAGCCTGAGGGTGAGCACCTTGCTCAATGTTGTCGAGGACATGGTGCGTTCGGTTCATCACCAGGGCTTTCACCGCATCCTGATCCTGAACGGCCACGGCGGAAATGATCCGGCCAAAGTGATGCTGGGGGAATTGGCCAACGAACTAAAGGATCTTCAGCTTGCCTGGTATAACTGGTGGAAAGCTTCGAATGTGACAGCAGTGGCGGAAGCATATAATCTTAAAACCTATCACGCTTCATGGCTGGAGGCTTTCCCATTCTTGCGAACCAGTAATATGCCCGATGGCGAGAAACCACCTTTCGAAACCAATCGCATTCTCTCATCTGAGAAAGTGCGCGAAGCCATCGGTGATGGGGTATACGGCGGCGCATACAAGGCCAGCGACCAGGTGATGAATGAGGTCTTTGCCGCCGCGCTCAAGGATATTTTATTCCTGCTCCAATTCGTTTAACCCGATATTGTCGACCACTTGATGGAATGAACAATCAATCTCGCTTGATTCGGGAGGCACGCGCTTCGAGGTTACTGCTGCCGCTCGCAATATTCTTTGGTTTCCTGGCCGGAGCTCTGATCGTGTTGCAGTCCTACCAGGTCAGCCGCATCATTGCGGGTGTTTTTCTGCAAAAACAGACGCTTTCCCAGGTTTTCCCCCTGTTACGGGCTGTGATCCTCATTGTCATCGCCAGAGCGCTGTTGACTTTTTTGAATGAAGTCGCAGCTGGAAGGCTGGCGGTCAATGTCAAAAACCGTTTACGCCGCTTGCTGTTCGAGAAATTGAACCGCCTGGGTCCGGCATATTTGAAGGATGAGCATACCGGAGAACTGGTAACCACCGCCATACAGGGCGTGGACGCACTCGACGCCTATTACTCTCAATACTTACCCCAGGTGCTGATCGCTGTCCTGCTGCCGGTCACCATCCTGGTCGTGGTATTTCCCATCGACCTGTTGACAGGGGTAGTTTTCCTCTTCACCGCGCCTTTGATCCCCTTGTTCATGATGCTGATCGGATGGGCATCGGAGGCCTTGACCAAACGCCAGTGGCTGGCGATGTCGCGGCTTGGTTCGTATTTTCTCGATACGCTGCAAGGCATCGCCACACTCAAGGCGCTGGGAAGGGGCAAGGACCGAGCGGGTAAAGTACGACTGGTCAGCGACAGGTACCGTGCGGCAACCTTAAAAGTACTGCGCCTCACCTTTCTTACGGCGCTGGTGCTGGAATTGGTGGCGACCATATCCACTGCCGTGGTGGCGGTGGAAATTGGGTTGCGTTTGTTGTACAGTCGTATTGAATTCCAACAGGCATTTTTCATCCTTCTCATGGCACCGGAGTTCTACCTTCCAATGCGTAATTTAAGCGCGCGCTACCACGCGGGGATGACCGGCATCACTGCCGCCAAACGAATCTACGAGGTGTTGGATACACCTGAAAAGGCACCATCAGCAGTGCGGGACACGACCGACCTGGCTGACCAGTTTGCACGCGATTATGTAATTTCGCTGCGCGGCGTGCAATATTCTTATGCCGGGCAGGAAGAGAATTCACTACAAGGGATCAACCTTGATTTACAAGCCGGCACACATTATGCGTTGGTGGGGATGAGCGGATCAGGCAAGAGCACACTGGCGCAGGTGTTGCTGCGATTCATTGAGCCGGATGCCGGAGAGTTGACCATTAACCGTATCAATGCGGGGGAATGGTCACGGGAGGATTGGCGGCACTTTGTTGGCTGGGTTCCCCAAAAACCGATGCTTTTCTCAAGGTCATTACTCGAAAATATTACCCTGGGCGATACTCATCTGACCGATGAGGAAATCGAAAATTCGATCAAGCGTGCCGAGTTGGATGAGGTGGTTGCCGCGCTGCCGCAGGGTATCCATACTCAATTGCTGGAAGGTGGAGCGAGGTTGAGCGGGGGTGAGGCTCAACGGGTGGCATTAGCCAGGGCTTTCATTAAAAATCCCAGGTTGCTGATCCTGGATGAACCGACCGCTCACCTGGATCTGCTGCTCGAAAAGAAGATCTCGCGGACCTTGAGACGACTCATGAACGGCAGAACCACAGTCACCATCGCACACCGCTTGTCGACCATTCAAAATGCAGATGAAATTCTGGTTCTCGATCAGGGCAGGTTGGTCGACCGCGGGAAACACCAGGAGTTGATCGAACGCTGCTCCGTTTATCGTGCACTTATATCTGCCAGAAGAAGCGG
>DAOUGM010000167.1:0-4010 GCA_034428895.1 Anaerolineaceae bacterium | reverse complement strand
GCACAGCCAACATGAACAACATCCTCTTGGGTGATATCGGTATCGGGATTAAATCTCCTGCGCAACCAACCCTGACCAACAACTCCATTCAGGCAATGATTGGCGCGATCCAATCAGATCCTGAAGATTGGATCGACCAAATCTCGGTTTCAGGCAACACGCTCCAGGAAGGCATGCCGGAGATTGAAATCTATACGATCACCCCAGGTCCATAACCTACAGTCTTACACAGGTGCCAGGCACTGGAATAATCCGGTGCCTGGTTTTGTTTTAGTGATTGCACCCGAAAATCCGGACTCCTGTGTAGACTGCATATTTGTTCTGTCAGCCCGGGCAAAGCCTTCTCACCCCTCTTATTCAGTTCCTGGCTTGCGCCCCAATCCTGCTTCATGTATAATCAAACAAATGTTCGATATTTAAGGGGATCTCATGCCGGTCGATTATGTTCATCTAAAAAGCCAAATCACCTCGATGGGCGAGAAAGCTGTCGCCCGCCAGTCTGAGATCGACAGCCTGCTGGCACAGTGCCGCTCACTACTTGGCACCCACGCCGCCGACCTGATCCGCCTGCAGCAAAAAGTGGAAGAAGCCGTCGCCCGCAACAAGGGTCTGCGCTGCGCCGTCCCGCTGAGCGAACCCCTCGATTCTCATTTTCCCTGCACGCTGCCCACCTCTCCCTGCACCATCCTCGCCGCCGACGGTTCGCAGATCAATCCCGACCCGCACGATACCGTGCTTTACGGACTGGTCAACATCGGCATCTTCCGCATGCAGCCGGGCAGCGGCAAGGTTCCAACCCAGACTGTCGCATCCGAATTACTTTATGATGACAAACTTTACGCCGAAGGTCAGTCTCCGTCCGAAGACCTGATCGCCCTGCTGCGTGATGTAAAAGAGCGCGAACTGCTCGCGAAAACAGCCATACAGGATTCCGCGCCGGTGGTCACCCTCACCGACGGCCCGTTGGAACTCTACCACGAACCGCGCGCCGATAAAACGTTCTCCAAACCATTTGAGGACTACCTGAAAGCCCTCGATGATCTAGCTCTTGCCAGCGTGATCACCGCCGGTTATGTCAGCCGCCCGCGCGCCAACCTGCTGGTCAATTTGCTCGAGCTCATCGAATCGGATCAATCCAACGCAGAGAATTCCCACACCTTCGCCGGCATCACCGATATTTCGCTGCTGGCTTACCTGTTAAACCCCGGGGAGCGCTCGGCGATTTTCCAGTTACAGTCGCTTTCCAGCAAGGAATACACCAACCGCAAGGCGCTGCATTTTTTCTATCTCAACGTCGGCACCTCCGCTTCCCCCGCTTATGCGCGCGTGGAAATTCCCCGTTGGGTTGCAGAGGATCCGGAGTCTGTCGCTTTGCTTCATTCCGTACTCGTGGAACAGGCGCGCCAGGCGGGCGCAACCCCCTATCCTTATCCGCTCATCCGCGCGCACGAGATCGCCGTGGTAAAAATGGAAGACCGCCAGCAGGTGACCGCCCTGATCGAAAGGGAACTGCTGAGCCGCGGCATTCCAATTAAGAGACAATCTGAAAAACAATTCCACAAAGGACACGCAGGAAGGACGAGGTTAACCAAATGAATCCCATTGCCATTGGACGTCTGTTGAGAGCCAACACCACCGGCTGCGTGATTGGCTGCCGGGTGACGCAAGTGACCACCCCCGCCTTCGGTGATATGGTGCGCGTTCCGCTTTCCAACGGGAGCCAGATCTTCGGCCTGGTGCACGACATCCATATCGATGACGACGGCCTGGTGCGCCAGCTTGTGGCAGCCGATGTCTCGCCCGAGATCATCGAGGACAACCGCCGCAACCGCAACGTGCCGGTGGAAATGAGCGTGGCCTTCATCGGCTGGCAGGATCAAACCGGCGAGATACACCACACCCGCGTGCCCTACCCTCCGCTCACCCTGGATGAAATCTTCCCCTGCAGTGATGAGGATATCCGCCGCTTCACCCGGGACGGCAGGTTCGGCTATCTGCGCCCCATTCTGCGCAGCCAGGAGCTGCCCGCCGTTGACTTGATCA
This sequence comes from Anaerolineaceae bacterium, assembly GCA_034428895.1. GTDB lineage: Bacteria > Chloroflexota > Anaerolineae > Anaerolineales > Anaerolineaceae > UBA6107. Next base: position 1,967 of record DAOUGM010000167.1, on the reverse strand, counting down.
CCGCCCACTTACGCCAGGTGCTGGCCGTCCGCAGCGGCAGCGAGAAGGACCGCTTCCTTGAATCTTCCCTTGGCGAGGTGATCGCCATGATGAAGGACGATTATCCGCAATTAATGGACGTGCTCAGCGCGGTTTCCGAGATCCTGTAAAGAAAGCGAGCCCCAATGACCCCCGTTGAAAAAAACCCTGTATTGAAGTCAGACGACCCGCAGAACCAGCCCATCGGTTACGTGATCGGCGGCGGCTTGAAGGCCAACCTGTTCGTGCGCCTTACCCGCCCGGCGAGTGAAGTTCAGGAAGGCGGCTTCGTGGTGATCGAGAGCGGTAACTGGCAGTTCTACGGTCTGGTGACCGACCTCCAGTTGGGCGCCGTCGACCCGCGCTACGCCGAGATCCAGAACAAGGAACGCCTTTCGGAAAACGTCTCCCGGCTGCTCGCCAGCCAGACGCTCTACACCAACCTTGAGGTGCTTCCCGCGCTGATGCTCGAACGCGGACCCGAGTTGGGTACAGCGGAATACGAAGAATGGCGCAAGTCTCTCGCCGAGGAACCGCGCCCGCTGCCCATCAAGACCATTCCCGCTCACCACGCGGTCGCCCGCCTGGCCACCGAAGATGACGTGGCCGAGATCTTCGGCAGCCCCGAGGAAAAGGGCAAGTTCGAGATCGGGCGCACGCGCGAGCAGGATCACCCGGTGTGCATCGACCTGGATAAGTTCGTGCAGCGCAGTTCGGGCATCTTCGGCGCCACCGGCTCCGGTAAGTCCTTCCTCACCCGCATCATCCTGGCCGGGTTGATCCAGCACAATGCCGCTTCGGTGCTGGTCTTTGACATGCACAACGAGTACGGCTTTGACGATACCGCTTCCGACACCGGAATGTCCGTGGTCGGGCTGCGCACCAGGTTCCCCGGGCGGGTTACGGTGGTCGGGCTTTGCCGCGGCAGCCAGATCCGCAAGCACAACCCGGATTTTCACCTGGAATTCAACGAATCCGATATCCAGCCGGAAGATATCGAAATGCTGACCCGCGAGCTGAACCTGCGAGAAACCACGCCCACTACCCTTGAGGCTTTACTTCACACTTTTGGACCTTCCAACTGGTTCCATGAGTTCAAGCACATGATCAACGGAGCGGTGATTGAGAATGAAGAGGGCAAGAAGGTTCCCGCTCCCGAAAGTGTTGCGTATTGGGCGAATCAGGCAGGGGTCAACCCGGTCGCCGCGGAAGGCTTGCACAGCAAGTTAACCCGCGTATTTAATTTGCCGTATATCGTTGAGGACGATCCGAAAGAAAAAACCACGCAGAATTCGCTCAAACATATCATCGACGCCTTGAAAACCGGCAAGGATATCATCCTTTCCTTCGGGGATTACGAGAAAGACCTCGATTACCTGCTGGTCTCCAACCTGCTCACACGCAGGATTCGCGAAGCCTGGGAGGAGATGACCAACCAGTTCCGCGGCAAGGGTGGACCGGAACCGCGCCCCCTGGTGATCGCCGTGGAGGAAGCCCACAAGCTGCTCAACCGTGAAATGGCGGCGCAGACCTCCTTCAGCACCATCGCGCGCGAAATGCGCAAGTACTACGTCACCCTGCTCATCATCGACCAGCGCCCCTCGCAGATCTACGATGAGGTCATGTCGCAGCTCGGCACGCGCGTCTCCGGCTGGCTGGGCGATGAGAACGATATCGCCGCGGTGCTTTCCGGCCTCGCCGGGCGTGATGCCCTGCGCGGCATGCTCGCCCGCCTGCAACCCAAAGAGGAAGTGCTGCTTTTAGGGTGGGGCGTGCCCATGCCCATCCTCGTCCGTTCCCGGCGCTACGACCAGCGATTCTGGGAGGAACTGCAGGGCAAAGACCGCAACCTGTCTGCCGAACAAAGCATGAAAGAACTGGGATTTTAAAAAGAAGAAAACAAAAAAAACGAAAAGGGCGAACTAAACGAAATAATTATTTGAGATGCG
>DAOUGM010000166.1:0-1992 GCA_034428895.1 Anaerolineaceae bacterium | reverse complement strand
TGCTGCCTCCATGATCGCTTCGCTTAAGGTGGGATGTGCATGTATGTTGCGCGCAATTTCATTGATGGTTAATTCGTTTTGCTGCGCCAGTGTCAACTCTGGAAGCAGCTCGGATACCTCGGGACCGATCATATGCGCGCCGAGGATCTCTCCATATGTCTCATCTATGACAATTTTAATGAAACCGGCGTAATCCCCCAGACCAAGCGCTTTACCATTAGGTTGAAAAGGAAATTTCCCAACCTTGACCGATTTTCCCAATTCCCGCGCCTGGGTTTCCGTATATCCAAATGAAGCCACCTGCGGCTGCGAATACGTGGCTCGCGGGACCATGGTGTAATCGATCGGATGGACATCCTTGCCGGCAATGGCTTCGGCGCACAGTACGCCCTGCGCGGAAGCGACGTGTGCCAGTAAAAGCTTTCCGGTAACATCTCCCACAGCCCAAATTCCGGGAATGTTGGTGGCCATGCGCTCATCGACTTTGATTTGCTTGCGTTCGGTGAACTCGACACCGATCTCCTCCAGTCCAAGATTCTGGCTGTTGGCTCTGAATCCGATGGCCATCAAGGCTTGATCTGCCTGAAGTACGGTTTCTCCATCAGCACCGCTGACCTTTACATTCACTCCGTTGTCTAGCAATTCAACGGCGAGGACCCTGGTATTTGTCATTGATTTGATGCCACGTTTGGTAAAGGATTTATGCAATTCTGCACTGACCTCTTCGTCCTCCAATGGAGCGATACGCGGAAGCATCTCAACCAGGGTGACCTGTGCGCCATAAGAATTCCATACGGTGGCAAATTCTAAGCCGATTGCGCCTGCGCCGATGATGATCACTGATCTGGGCAGAGTTTCCTGGAGGATGGCATCGCGAAAACTCAGCACTTTCTTCCCGTCCACGGCAATTCCAGGGATGGATACAGGTTGACTACCGGTGGCAATGATGAAATTCTTTGCCTTGACTTCGCGCGTTTGACCCTGGTTGTCGTTTACGACCACGGTATCTCGGGAAGCGAATTTCGCTGTTCCCATGATCACGGTGATATTGTTCTTTTTCATCAAGAAACCCACACCGCGCGTCAACCGGTCGGATACCTGGCGGCTGCGTTTTACGGCGGCACTGTAATCCAACTGCAGATTCTCGACCGAGAATCCAAATTCCTTTCCGCGTTCACGTAAAGTATGGGCGACCTCGGCGTTCTTTAGCAGCGCTTTACTGGGAATACAGCCGATGTTCAAACACACCCCTCCCAGCCATTCTTTATCGATGATAGCCGTTTGCAAACCCAACTGGGCTGCCCGAATGGCTGCCACATAACCGCCAGGTCCGGCACCGATCACAACCACGTCAAAATTATCCATTTTCATCTCTCCTGAACTTGATCATTTTGTTATACCGATAATCCCTATTCCATAATATTGATGTTTTTCTATGGCGAATCTCTAAAAGACGATTTTCTAGTAGCAAATAGATTGTATTTGAGGATATAGAACAAAGCCAACCAACCATCTTGGACCCCGATTTTTTTGCCCTCTTCATACGTGCGGCCGTAATATGAAATGGGAACTTCATAAACGCGGCATTTTAATTTGGCAACCCTGGCCACTGCTTCCACTTCGAACCCGAATCGACTGGATGTGATAACCATTCTGCGGATGATGTCGCCGCGAAAAGCCTTGTAACAGGTTTCCACGTCGGTCAGGTTCAGGTCGGTGAGCAGGTTAGAGATGAAAGTGATGAATTGGTTGGCCATGTAGTGTCTGAAATAGAGAGAACGCGAGGCCTTGCGTACCAGGAACCTGGAACCCAGTACTACATCGGCAACATCGGTTTGGATGGGTTCAACGACCGCGTTAATCTCCTCGGGGTCATACTCCAGGTCGGCATCCTGTATCATGACGATCTCACAGGTTGAGCGTCTGAATCCTTCCTTTAATGCTTCGGTCTTCCCCATATTTCGAGGTTGGCGATAATAATGCACAAGAGGA
>DAOUGM010000165.1:0-7970 GCA_034428895.1 Anaerolineaceae bacterium | reverse complement strand
GCCAAACCGTCCAGCCCGTCGGTCAAATTGACGGCGTTGGACATGGCTACGATGATGAAGGTTGCCAGGGGAATGTACCAGATTCCCAGGTCGATCACCGTGTTCAAGCCCGGCCAAAACATCTGGGGAACGTTGAGCACATTTTTGAGGACAAAAGCCGAAGCGACTGCCAGAAGGACCTGGAGGATGAACTTGGTGCGCGCGCGCATACCCAATCCCTTGCGCGGGCCGCGAATACCTTCCCAGTCATCGATTGCGCCGAGCACTCCGTAGGCGATCATCACTCCCAAAGGCAGGAGAACCGAGCGACCCAAGAGGTTCAAACCGAGGATGGAGACTGCATTCAGAAGGATGGTTACCAGGGCCACGGCGCCGATGACGATAATGCCGCCCATGGTGGGGGTGCCCATCTTGGTGATGTGGCTTTCGGGTCCTTCAACGCGGATGATCTTGCCAAATTTGAAGTGTTTTAATACACGCAGCAACGGACCGCCCCAGATGACGGAGAGGATGAACCCCAATCCGCTTAATGCCAGAGCGAGAGAAGTTTCATTCATTCTTCCACCTCGAGTGCTTGCACGATCTTATCCATGCGCAGCGAATGGGCGCCTTTTACCAGGACAACATCTCCCTTTTTCAGAGTCGAATTAAGGAAGGCGATCAACGGCTCCGCGTCGTCAAAGGTGCGGAGCGAGGCGGCCGGAAAGCCGGCATCGACAGCGGCCTGCGAGATCATGTGCGCATTCGTTTGATATGCAACCAGCACATCTGCCACCTGGGCGGCACGAATGCCCACCTTTTGGTGCCCGATCGATTCGTAAGGCCCCAATTCGTTCATACCTCCCAAAATGGCGATCTTGCGACCGGGAAGTTCGTGGAGCAAGTTGAGCGCGGCAAGCATCGATTCGGGCGAGGCATTGTAGGTGTCATCGAGCATCAAGGCACCCTGGCTGGTTTGAGCCGTTACCAGGCGCAACTGGCTGGAGGTATGCTGCAATCCGTAGATGATCTCGCTCCAGGTTAAACCTTCGACAAGGGCGGCAGCGACGGCGCGCAGGATGGTTTCGATGGAGTGACGTCCGATCAACGGAACCTGAAGGTGGAAGGTCTCATCCTGATAATGGATGCGGAAGCGAATTCCGTTCAAGCCTTGGGATTCGATTTCGTCCGCCCAGAGATCGGCGGTGGAATCCAATCCGTAGAAAAAGATGTTGGCACCGGTCATTTCGGCCATGGGAGCGACCCAGGGGTCGTCTTTGTTGAGAATTGCGGTTCCCACCGGTGAGGCAGGAAGGGCTTTGACCAGTTCGCTCTTGCCCATGGCTATGGCTTCCTGAGAGTTGGCACGCGAGGCGTGCACCGTTCCGATGTTGGTGACGATGCCTACCTGCGGGCGGGCGATGGTGCACAACAAGTCAATCTCACCGGGTTCATAGAAACCCATTTCGAGCACGGCGTGGGTGTATCCCGGACCAAGGCGCAGCAAGGTCAAAGGAAGTCCGATCTCGTTGTTGAAATTTCCCTGATTCTTAAGGGTGCGGAAGCGCAGGCTAAGGAGTTCAGCCACCAGTTCCTTGGTGGTGGATTTTCCAACACTGCCGGTGATGCCGATGACGCGAATATTGAACCGTTGACGCCAAAAGGCGGCCACCGCTTGAAGGGCGGCATCCGTTTTTTCGACTCTGAGCGCGAATGGGGGAGCAGGGAAGTCAAAATCGGCGGGGAGAGGTGAGCGCAGATCAACGACGTTGATCGAAGGATCGACTTCGCGGTCGATCAAGGCCAGGATGGCACCGTTTTCGAAGGCGGATGCGATAAAGGAATGACCTTCGAGTATGGCGACGAACATGGCGGCAGGGATGGCATGGCGGGAATCAATGACAGCCTCGCTGATCCCCAGGTCCGCATTTTTCGGCCTGATCCCTTGAATTGCTTCAACCACGTCCGCCAAAGTTAACATTTTTCCTCTTTACTGACTTTTCATGCTCAACCGGAGCTCGTCCGGAGGAATATTCATGAGTACCACCAGTTCCTCGACCACATCGCGAAAAACCGGGGCGGCAACCACGGAACCCCAGATGGAACTCGAGGGTTTTTCCAACCAAACGTAAACCAGGAACTGGGGATCGTCAACCGGACCCCAGCCGACGAACGAGGCGTTCGTTGCGTTACTGGAATACTGACCGTTGACGGCGATTTCTGCAGTGCCGGTTTTGCCAGCCACCCGATACCCCTCGACCAATGCCTTGGAGGCTTCTTCTTCGAGGGAGGTGGACAACATTTGCGTGAGCGTGTGCGCCGTGGTTTCAGATATCGGCATTCCCACAACCTGCGGGGTCGTGGTGTACTGCTGACCGTTTTGAATATAAGCGTGCAGGATGTGCGGAGCAACCATTTTACCATCATTGGCGATGGCTGAGGCTGCCATCAGCATTTGCACGGGGGTGACCGCCACGCCCTGACCGAAGGAGTTGGTCGCCAGGTTCACGGGATACCACATGGGATCACCTGGGACGCTGAGCGGGTACACTTCCTCGCCGGCCAGGTCGATATTGGTGCGGTGACCGATGCCGAAGCGGTTGAGGTAATTATAAAAAGGCGAAGGTCCAAGCTGGGTAGCCACCCATGCAAGGCAGACGTTCAATGAATGCTGCATGCAGCCAATCATGTCCTGTTCACCCCAGGCACCGCGGTCCCAGTTGAAGATGGTTGCGCCGCCAACCGAGATCGACCCGGTATCGCTGAACGGGGTGGTGGGGGTGACGGCACCGGCATCGAGAGCGGCTGCCATGGTGAGGATCTTGAAAATGGAACCGGGCTCGTAAACCTGGCTGACCGCCTTGTTGTAGGGGATACCGGCGGTGAAGACTTTGTCGTATTCCCAGTAGGCGTTCAGGTCGATGCGCGGGGTGCTCGCCATGGCGAGGATCTCACCATTCCGGGGATTCATGACGATGATCGTTCCGTTTTCGGCGCCGTTCACGGCGACCGCATCATCGAGCACCTTTTCGACAGTGCGCTGAATTTCGCGGTCAATGGTGAGAATGAGGCTGGCTCCGGCGGGAGCGGTGGGGATTTCCTGCATTTCGTAGGGGTCGAGGGAGATCAAGACCTTTTGCTTGATGCCGGAGAGCAATTCGTTGTATTTTTCCTCCACACCGAAGTAACCGGTGCCGTTCTCGCGGTCGTAGAAAGTGTAAAAACCGAGAATATTGGAGGCAAGGGTGTGCTCGGGGTAGATGCGCTGCAGGTGGGGCGTCCACACCAGGCCGCGCAGGGTGGGGAGCTCCGGGTCTTCTCCGTAGGGATTGCTCTTCTCATATTCGGCTTTAAACTTTGAAATTTCCTCGACCTTTTCGGCGGAGATGAAATCTGCCAGCGTGACGTAAACGCTGCTCTTTGGATCATAGGCGGTATTCGCAGCAGCGAAAGCCTGGGCGTAATCAATACCAAGGAGAGACGACAGCGTGGCTGCGATGGCAGACGGGTTGCGGACGTATTGAAGCTCAACGCCGATCTCGTAGACTTCCTTGTTTCCGGCCAAAAGGTGACCCCAGCGGTCGTAAATGTAACCGCGTTCGGATTGAATGGTGCGGACTTCAACACCGTAGTTCTCGGCCCATTTGTCCAGGAATTCCACATTGGTGCTGGTCTGGATGCGGATCATCTGCAGGAAGATCAGGGCGGCAAATGCGGTCAGCCCGATGGCAAGCCATTTGTAGCGGGGAATGTTTTTTAACATCACTCATTCCCTCCAGCGGCGCTTGCACTCAGGCGATTGATGCCGGAAAACAACCAATCCCAGAGGGATTGACGGTAGATCGACTTGATGAGCACCTGGTCGGATTCAGTGATGCCGGGCGGGGGAGCCAGGACAACCGGCTGCTTGCCTGCATAACCGGGAATGGAGACGTAAAGGGCTTCGGATGGATTGATCCTCTGGAACCCCATTTCCTTGGCGCGGACTTCCATGCTTGCGGCCGAGGTTTGGATGGCAATTTGCGCTTTGCGGTCCGCGATCTGACGTTCGAGATCCTGGCGCTTCAAGTTCATTTGATAGGCGCCCAGACCGGCAGAGGCAGCCTGCCCGCTGATGCTCAGATATACACTGGCGATGAGAAGGACGGCAACGAGCACGCCCAGGAACATCCCGACGGAGCGGACTTGCAGACGCCAGGGTGCCTGTTTGAAGGCCTGGGTAAACCAGCCTTTTGCGCGGCTGCGTTCCCTTCTTCTGGTTGTCCGTTCTCTCCGTTCAGTCATCTCAAACCTGTTTCTTTTCTATGATGCGAAGCTTGGCGCTTCTGGCTCTGATGTTCTGGTTGATCTCATCCTCGTTGGCCGTAATGGGGTGACGGGTGAGTTCGATGATGGTGGCCTTGTGACCGCAGGTACAAGCCGGCTGCTCGGGCGGGCATATACAATCGCGGCTTTCCTGCCTGAAATACTGCTTTACGATGCGGTCTTCCAACGAGTGAAAGGAGATGACCGCCAATCTTCCTCCACTGTTCAAGGATTCTACCGCTTGAGGCAGAAAACTTTCAAGGGAATCGAGTTCCCGGTTGACGGCGATGCGCAGCGCCTGGAAGGTCCTGGTGGCGGGGTGGATCGCAGCCGAACGAGCGCCGGAGGATTTCTTGATGACGTCGGCCAACTCCAGGGTTGTGTGGAAGGGCCGGTTGCGGACGATCAGGCGCGCGATACGCCGGGAATTGCGTTCTTCACCGTAGCGCCAGATCAGATCTGCCAATTCCTCTTCGCTGGAGTGATTCACGATGTCCTCCGCGCTGACGGGCTGGGACGGGTCAAAACGCATATCCAATGGCCCATCTTTCAGGAAGGAGAAACCGCGTTGGGGAGAATCGATTTGCATCGACGAAACACCCAGGTCGATGACGATGCCATCCACGTGGTCCCAGCCTAACGTCAACAACGCAGTGCGGAGTTCAGTGTAGGAGGAGTGGAGAAGATGATACCTGTCTGCAAAAGAAATCAGGCGCCGGTGTGCAAGTTCCAGCGCCCGAGGGTCCACATCCAGACCAAGAAGCTGACCTTGCGGTGAGCTTTGATCGAGGATACCCCAGGCGTGCCCTCCGGCACCTACAGTTGCGTCCACATAGAGCCCCGGACTCTTGGGTCGTAAAGCAGTTATAATCTGATGGTAAAGAACAGAGACATGCGGTGGATTGCTCGCGATGTCGGACATGGTCGGTTAGATGGTCAAGTCAAAGTTCGAAACGAGATCAGCGGCAGAAGCATTGCCCTCTACATTCAGTTCCTGCTCCTTGTAGGATTCGGGATTCCAGATCTCGATGTCCTTCCCGATTCCAACAACCAGAGCGGTACCTTCCAGATGCGCGATCTCGCGCAAAGACTGCGGGATGATAAAGCGGCCGGATTTGTCGAACTCGATCCGGGTGGCGGTGGAGAAGATCATGCGGCGCAGCTGGCGGGTGTTGGCGTCTCCCATGTTCTTGCCGTTGATCACTTCCGAGAGGCGCTGGAAACGGGAGGCATCCATGACCAGCAGGTTCTGGTCGAAACCGTTGAGGATGAAAGGATTCTCCCCCAGTTGATCGCGGAAGGAGACAGGGAACGTAATCCTGCCTTTTTCGTCTATGTTATGGAGAAATCGACCAAAAAAACCGTTGAACATAATTTCTACCTTTGATATATATGCTGAACGCCGGAAAAGGTTCCGGCGCTCCACTCATCTCCACTTTTTACCACTTTCCTCCACATTATACCTGAAAAGAGTGGTCAATTCAAGTGTTTTTGGGGATTTTATGATGAATTAATGGAAAAACGGCTTTTCGATTCTGAAAGGATGCCGCAATGCATAAGAGAATATCCGCGTTTTGGCTGGTTTTAATGCTTTTTTTGACCGCATGTGTGACGATCAACGTTCAGCAGGAGAACCCGACCGCCACCCCAGGAACTGCCCTTCCGGCGACCGATACTCCAGGCGCAGGTCTCCCTCCGACCAGTGTGCCCGGGTTGAGCGAGGAACTGCTGCGGAATTCGGAATTTCTTTCGCCGGCAATGAATGTCCCGATCCGGCTGGTCGATGGTGAATTTTCGGGGAGCGTCAACGGGGTGGAATTGAAGACCTCGATCCGGCCGGGAGTTCAATTTGGCGATCTGAACGATGACGGGGTGGATGATGCGGCTTTGCTGTTGTCGGAGAATATGGGCGGCACGGGAACCTTCGTCTCGCTGGTGGTGATCTTCAGCCAGGACGGGAAGTTCAAACAGGCGCCGGGAATCACCATCGACGATCGACCGGTGATCAATTCCATCGCCATCGCCGACGGCAAGGTCAAGCTGGATTTGCTGGTGCACGGTCCGAACGACCCAATGGTCAACCCCACACTGGCGGAGCTGCAGGAATACACGCTGGTGGACGAGACCCTGATTTTGACGAAACTAAACTCGATCCTGGGCGGCGGAACGCAACGGACGATCGAAATCGATACTCCCACCGCGGGAGAGGAGATCGGGACAGAGGTGCGTGTTAGCGGGAGCATGGCGATTGCGCCTTTCGAGAATACGCTGCTGGTTCAATTGCTGGACAACACGGGGAAGGAACTTTATCGTTCGGCTTTCATGGTGACGGCAGCCGACATCGGTCAACCGGCAACGTTCGACAATACCCTGACATTACCTGCACTCCCGTCCGGGTTGAAAGTGATCCTCGTTTTGCAGGAATCGAGCATGGCGGACGGCAGTCCGCTGACGATCAATTCCGTGATATTGAAAGCAAAATAAAGCGAGAGGAATAAAAAAAGATTGAGGATAAAAATCCTCAATCTTTTTTGCATCGGGAGCAGCGATCAGGCCTGAATCTCGCCGATCATTTCACCGTTCAACCACAACGTGTAGCGCCCCGCAGGGAAGCTGCCGATGGGGACGGTGACATCAAAGGGCTGGAGGACCTGGGCACAAGCCAGGGCAGGATCGACGAGGCTGTAGGCATCGATATGGATCTGATTTTGCGCATCCGGCTCTCCAACATCGACATGCAGCTTGTGGCAGGGAGTCGGCAAATTTCCCTTCAGGTTGAGGGTGAATTGAAGCGGATCACTTTCCATGGAGAGTATCTGCGCCGCATCGAAATTCACTTCAACCCGGCTGAGACCGGCATCATCAGTAGATGCGAAGGTCGGCAACTGAGTTACGGGACCAGGCGGATTTTGGGCGTCCCGATCCGAACTGGCTGGCAGTACGGCACAAGCGGATAACATGAGGAGGGATAGTATAAAGGTAAGAAATTTCACATATGTCTCCTTTAGGTTTTGCAATATGACGTATCCTGTCGAAGATAAGTTCCCAAATTAAAAACAAGTACCTCCATAATCGCCGGATGGAGGCACTTGTTCTTGATTTCGAGCCCTGCGGCATCCCGGCAGGGGATGCGGAGAGGAGAAAAACCGGAGGGCGCGAGAAGTTTATTTGATGTAGGAGCCAAACAAGGCGTAGGTTCCGGAGGTTTTTGCCTGGGTGCAGGCCATGTATGAACCTTCAGCACTGGTCAGCCAGCCGTTGGTGGTGGGCAGTTTGACCCACGCTCCGTTTACGGACTGATAGACGACGCCGACCCAGCCGTAACGCCCTTTTTCGAAGGGATAGCAAATTTTACTGGCTGCATCGAGCTGGATACCGTCCGACAATAACTGCGGACCGCCGGCGATCTTGTCCAATTCCTCCATGCGGACAGGCTTGCCGGTGACGTCGCCGTTGACGATCAACCACTCTTCATCTTCGACTGCGGGGGTTGGAGTGCAGGCAAGGACGGTTGCGGGGGCAGCGATGAAAAGGGCAACGATAAAGACGAACACGAAAACTAATCGCAAGTTCTTGTTCATACTACCTCCTTGTAAAAATGGATCGTGATAAAACCATGGTAGCATTTTTTTACCGGATTTTGAACGGTCATAAATGTCTATACAATATTATTTACGGATTTTTTA
>DAOUGM010000164.1:0-4089 GCA_034428895.1 Anaerolineaceae bacterium | reverse complement strand
CCCAATGACCCGGAAAATCCAGGACCATTCAAAGTGGTGGGCAGCGTTTTTGAAACCCTGCCAAAGGCTCCCAGTGAGCTGGCACCCTTGGGAACTCTACCCGACCAGACCAGTGTGTATCATGCACTCGTTTGGGGCACGCGGTCTGCATTCACATTTGGCTTAACGGTGGCTTTGATCAGTGGATTCATTGGAGTGCTGATTGGAGCGATCAGTGCCTATTCGGGCGGTTTTCTTAATAATTTCCTGATGCGCATCACTGATGCCTTTCTGGCATTTCCCATCATCGCCGCAGTGGTCTTTATTCAGCAGATTATTTCAATCATACTCACCAATGCAGGGGTCAATTATTTTAGGGGTAGTTTTGGTGACTTCATCTTCATACAACCTTCGATTAATGAGCTTCCAAAGGATATTGCGCCCTGGATAATTCTATTAAAAAGAATTGATCCAGCCATGATCGCTTTTATTTTATTATCCTGGGTCCCATTTGCCCGCGTAACCAACACTGTGGTGATGCGCGTGAAGAAAACCGATTTTGTCGAGGCTGCACGCGCGGCCGGGGCGGGTAAGTTTAAAATTATTTTCAAACATTTGATTCCGAACTCCATTGCGCCGGCAATTGTGTTGGCTGCGAGAGATGTGGGAGGAATGGTGGTTCTTCAAGCGACATTCTCTTTTGTCGGATTGGGAGAGGGGTCGCCTTGGGGAACGATCCTGGTTACCGGTCGCAACTGGATCTACAGTCCGGGAGGGATCGTTAATTATTGGTGGGTTTTCCTGCCGGCGACGCTTGCCATCGTGTTGTTTGGCATCACATGGAACTTGCTGGGTGACGGTTTGAATGATGCGCTAAATCCCCGTTCACAATAGGCAACAGGAGCCGCCCAATCCTTGCTCGAACCCAGAGCAATTTGGGTCAAAGTATATGCCGCTGATCAAAAAAAGTGGGGGATTTGGGAAAATTTGGCTTGTGCTTAATTAAAATATTTCTGTTCAGTTGTCAACTTGATAACAAACAAAAAGGAGGAGGTATCAATCCTCCTCCTTCGCATTCTGAAAATTCTCTACCTGTTTATTGATTCCAGGAGGTAACATACCCTGACAGGTTCATTAACGGAATGATCTGGCAGGTGTCCACGTTGATGAGGGTCACGAATCCTTTTTCATCCGAGATACTCTCATCAAAAACACTGGCGATCAGCCATTCTCCGTCCGGGCTCCAAAACGGTCTGGTCACCACAACCGGAGAGCCATTCACGACCAATCTGGGATTGGATGGATCATCCATGTCCGCAATATAGATGGCCCAATTGTCTCCGGGGAGCATATCCTGGTAGGCAATCCGCTTGCCATCAGGTGATATTGCCAGGGTTGTGTTTACAAAATCCGTTTCGAAAAGCGGTGTAACCTCTCCAGAAGAGATATCGATACTGCGTACGCTGGCTCCATTCGGCCCGGCAACGGTGTAGATCAAACTCTGTCCATCCGGATTCCATGCGTACACAGTGTTTGCTTCTCCGTCGTCCACCACCGGCACCTGCTGGGTACCATCCGGATTGGCAATGATGATACTGAAGGGTCCTTTTCCGCCGATCAACCCTGACTTAGGTCCTCGTGTGAAGGCGATCTTGCTGCTGTCCGGCGACCAAATGGGTCCGCGATCATTCAAACCGGTATCAACCAAAGCCGTCACGGTTTGAGTTCCCAGATCCAAGAGTTTTAACCCGGTACTGTCATCATTGTAGACAGCCCGGAGTCCGTCAGGGGATAGGGTAATATCCCGCCCTTTTGAGTAGGTTTTTGGATTCGTGCCATCCAGGCTTGTCGTCATTGCACGATAGATGAAATCCGGAGCTCCAAAACCACTGATTCCCAATGTGCCGCCCAGATTGTCAGGGAGTGCCGGTGATTCATCGAGTGCCTTCTGCCAGGAGGATTGAGTCAGGCAAGCGGTTGTATAGTCAACAGGTTCAAAAGTGAGAGTCGATGCCGGCAGGTCGATTTTTGCTTCCCAGGGTCCGGTAATTTGAACCAAGGCGCTGACGATCGTTACGTTGATCTCACCTGAAGGCAGTCCGTCACGATACGTGAATCCGTAAGTTTCATAACCTCCTCCGCCAAGCAGAGGGTGATCGAAGTCCATCAGGATCAGACCGCTGACCTCTTCGGGTTTAGTGACGGTAAATGAGAGACCATTCCCTTCCGCATTCACTTCCGCGCTCTGGATTTGAACTTCACGACCGGCGATGTCGACGGGTTGTCCAATCAGCATTTTTTGACCCGGCTGGGGACTCTCCCCAAGATCCACTTTGAAGCGGGCAATGTCATTCACCCTGATCAGTATTGAATCCACTGTCAGAGTAGCCTGTCCTGCGGCATATGTGCTTTCGATGAGATATGCCCATGGATGAGAATTACTGCCTGGAGTCAGATCGGATGGATAGATCACCGTGGAGTCTTCCGAAAGTGGAATTTCCACGCCATTTGAATCGACCAGGTGAATGGCGTTCTTATCAAAACCTTCCACTCGGGTATTTCCGGATAGAGATTTTAAATTTCCAAAAAGGATGAGATTCTTGTCCGTCTCTACATAGCGGTCGACGGCAAGTTGAATATCAGATGCATATGATCCTTCTCCTATGCTAGAAGTCGAGGGCTGCGGTTCCGGTGTGGGTAAATCAACAATTTGATATGCCACCTCTTCTCCAGCTGCTTGAATGAAGTCCATGGTGATTTCCAACTTTGGAGAATCAGACCGCATCATACTCTGTTCAAAGCATGAAAATACAAGTTGTGCGGAATTGATTTCTACAGGAAGAGTAGGGAAAACGATACGCCTGCTGTACCCGCTCAACCAGTTTTCTCCTGCTTCCGATTGCCCGCTCAGGATGCTGCCGTCGGGCAGTTTCAATTCAGGCAACTGATGGCAGACATCTACAAATTGAGAGTCGATGGGAACGGAAAAATTGGGCAGATTTTCCACCTGATAGGCCAGGATCGTGTTCTTCGAATCAATCACACCTTGTATAACTGATACTGTTGTGCCGTTCTGTTCAACTTTTGCGCTTTCCTTTAACACGCGCATTGGAACTTCATTATCCACCACCCCAATACCCGGTATGAAACTCAAGATGCGTTTCATTGCCGTGGCAGTGGTGGGAATGGCGAAAAGTACAGCCAAAACAAAGACCGCGCTTAACACTGCAGTAATTGCAATTTTTGTTTTCATTATGTTGACCTTATCTTTCTGAACTTTGGATAGGATGCGTGAAGAAAGGTCAATATCTTTTCGGTGATATTGTTGAGCAACATCATCTAATACTTTGGATTTCGTTTTGTGGTTCATTATTCATTATCCTCCGCGTTGATGAGGCTTCGCAGTCGGCGGCGTGCTGAATTCAACAGCCATTTGATTGTTCCGGGTGCAGTCGCATGTCTCATTGACATTTCTTTTTCACTCATTTCCAGGTAGTAGCGCTCAATGATCACCGTCCGCTCGCGAGGTTTGAGTTGTACCAGGGCGGAATAGATTTCCTGTTTCAAGTGGTTATACTCGAATGGATCTTCAGTGATCGAAGCTTTTTGGAGAAGCCGTTCAAGAACAATGGATTCGGTTTCTTCATCGAAAGCCATTTGCCGGGCTTCTTTTTTTGCGGTATTTAATGCTGCATGCGTAATGCTGCGCATTAGATATGGTCTAAAGGGGCGATTCTCATCAAAATAACGAATGCTGCGGTAGATGCGTAGAAAAGTCTCTTGTACTACATCTTCCGCCAGGTCATCGTTATGCAAGATAAGGACCGCTGTTCGGAACGCCCTAACCTGGTAACGGGCGATTAAAAATTCCAATCCGCCGATATCGCCTTCCTTCAACTTTTGAATTGCTTGTGAATCATCCATGAATGATTCCTTGGTAATGAGATCTCATATTCTTTATACAATTGAGCAGAAGAAAAGGTTGGAAAAAAAGTGATAGTAATTCGTTGCACAGGAAAACTGATGCCAATAACACGCGAGAACGATTTTCATGAGTTTAAAAATAATGCTGCTGCAGATATTATTCGTGGAAAAATAAGATTATTTTCA
>DAOUGM010000163.1:0-1547 GCA_034428895.1 Anaerolineaceae bacterium | reverse complement strand
GCCGGTAGAAGAAGTCAACAACCTATTTTATCAACTCAAGGTCAAACTGCTGGCAGCAAAGGCTGGATTGGTTTCCATCACGGTGGAGGCAGACCAAATCGTGCTGCGCTTTCCACCACTCCCAACCGGCGTTTCTGCCAGAGATTTGCCACCACTTGGCTACCAAAGCCGACCGGGGAAAAACTCCTATTGGATGCGTTTCGACGAGAATGACCCTGCATGGCGGGATGACCTGGTCAAGCTTTTGAATGCTATAATCGCGATGTGACAACAATACTGATCATCGAGGACGAACAGGCGTTATTGCGTATCCTGCAATCCTACCTGGAAAGGGAAGGATATGCGGTTCTCACCGCGTCCAGGGGTGATACGGGATATGATCTGAGCCTGACGGAGAAGGTCGACCTGATCTTGCTCGATTTGAACCTGCCCGGCATGGACGGGATGGATGTAGCGCGGGAAGTACTCAAGGAAAAGGATATTCCGATCATCATGGTCACCGCCAGGGTGGAGGAACTCGACAAACTGTCAGGTCTGGAGATTGGGGCGGATGACTACATAACCAAACCGTTTTCACCAAGGGAAGTTGTAGCCAGAGTAAAAACGGTATTACGAAGGGTCAATAAGGCAGCGACTCAGACAGAAAAGATTGCGATCAAAGACATTGAAATCGATGTTCGCGCACATACTGTAAGAAAAGCGGGGAAAAGCGTTGAGTTGACACCTTCAGAATTCGAAATCCTGCGGGCAATGGCTGTCAGCCCGGGCAGGGTTTTTACCCGATTACAACTCTTGAATGAAATGCAGGGGCAAAGTTACGAAGGTTACGAACGCACCATCGATGCTCATATCAAAAATATCCGTGCCAAGCTCGAAGCGGATGCAAAGAATCCGACCTTGATCAAAACAGTTTTTGGGATCGGTTATAAGATCGCTGGAGACGACGAATGATCAAGACGCTTTCTCTAAAGACGAAGCTGATCCTGGCATTTTCATTGGTTGCTGTAATTTCAATTGCCAGCATTGTCATTTATGCAAACCTCGACAGCACGCGGCAGGTAAATAATTATATGATGCGCGGCGGTGTCTATGGATTGGACAACCTGGTGCTCCGGTTGGAAAAATATTATCAAGCCGAAGGCACCTGGGAAGGGGTCGAGCATGCAGCGGGCATGGGGCAGATGATGATGAGTCACGGCAGCAACCGGGGTGGTGCCAACCGCGTGGCATTGCTGAACGCCAACCGCCAGGTAATTTGGAGCGCATTGTCGACGATCGCTGTTGGCGACATACTCCAACCCAGGGATGTCAGCAATGCCCTAGTGCTTATGGACAATGCAGGAGAAACGATCGGCTTCCTGGTGGTGGAAAACGCTTCCCCAGTTACCATCAATGATATCAGTCCATTTATCTCCAGGCTGCGCGGGGTAATTCTTATTGCGGGTTTACTGGCGGCGGTGGCCGCTATTGGCATGGCGGTGTTGATAGCGGATCAACTGCTCAAACCGGTGAAAGCTTTGACCCAGGCAGCTGGCACTCTTTCCGCC
>DAOUGM010000162.1:0-31956 GCA_034428895.1 Anaerolineaceae bacterium | reverse complement strand
GGATGATAGGCGCCGTTGTACCAGGCCTTGATCTGCACGGAATATTTTCCAGCGCCGAAATACTTGTATTCGTATTCTCCCTCGGCAGCCCGATCGAGCACTAAATGACCTTCCGGGTTGGTAATTGCCCAGGTGAGCGAGGTCACCGGTGTTTTTCCGCTCACTTCCCCGCGTTCGACAGTGCAGCCGTCGTGTGCAACGCGTAATTCAACTTGCGCGTCTGGGAGCGCAGGCGTTTCTTCGCTGCGTATTGAATTGACCAGGAAATACCCCCCTGCGGCTATTGCCAGGCAGCCAACGGTAACCACTATACCGGCAAATAAGCCAATGGTGAGATACAACCAGGGTTTATTCCGTGAAATGCGTGGATCGACTGGTGGAGGTTGCTGCATGGTTTACCCCCTTCTTGAAGAGGAATAAAAAGGATTTTATCGATATTATATAAAAGATCTGGATCAAATTTTTCATCCTCCCGCACTACCCCTTGACTTTTCCCATAATCGGCATAAAATAATAGAAATCATGTTCTATTTTATTGTGCCTGATCGCGGAGGAACTCATGACCCGCTTGCTCTATCTACCCGACGATGTGACCGTTGTTCAACTTGAAGTGCAACTTGCTCCTGCCGAACTGGTTGCCGCGGTCAACGCGGGCATGCGCCCCCTTCCAATTTTACGTTCCAGCCCGGCCGGCAAACTGACCGCCTGCCAGCTGGATACCACTGTCATTGTTGCCCCGCTGCAAGCCGCCAGCCGCCCACGAAAGGGTCCGGCAAAATTGGAATTGACCCGCCGCCAGAAACAGGTGCTGGAGCTCTCCACTCGTGGATTCACCACCATGGAAATCGCCGGCATGCTCTCGCTCTCGCGCCGGGCGGTGAACTACCATCTGAACCAAGCCCGCGGTCGCCTGCGTGGAAGTCTTCTGCAGCCCACAACAAAGGGCTATGATCCTGAATAATGATCGTTAATCGTTCTTTCGCCAGACCTGGTAGAGTCCCAGTTTTTCCCCCGCCCCATCCGATTCGAATTCATCGACGATCCCGAATCCGCAAGTTTCAGCCAGTTGCGACAATTCTGTGCGGGAAAACAGGTGCACGTATCGCAAGCCCGGTTCGTCCTCCCGCCCGCTGACCTGATGCCGCCAATCCAACAGCGTATCCCCTTCTTCCACATCCTCCTGCGATAGACCAACCAAACTCCACGGCTGGATGCGCGCTACGAGTTTGGGACTGTGCTGGAACTGCCACTCGGAATGGATGAAACATCCGCCCGGTTGAATCAACTCCGCAATCTGCCGCAGCAATCCTTCTCTCACCCCGGCGCCGGGTACATGGTGCAGAACGGCAAAGGCAAGCACTCCGTCGAACGAGCCGGGTGGGAAATCTCCCCACCAGTTTTCCTCCATCAAATCGATCCGTTTGAAAGAAAATCTTGCTTCCGGCTCTGAAACATGCTCGGCAAGCGATCTTTCAGCTTCCCTCAATAAAGGCTGGCTGAAATCGATCCCCGTGTAGGAACCTTTCAGCCCGTGCTTGATCCATGCCTGCGAAAGCGCCCCGCTGCCGCAGCCGATGTCCAGCCAATCGCCATCATGGATATATCTTTCCAATACGCGTGCCACACCCGGCTGGATGCGGCGGCGCGTTTCGGCAAAAGCCTCTCCGAATCTCTGGTAAAATTCCTTATTGATGGTCCGCAATTTTTGAAGTACTTCCGGGTGCATATCCCAATTATACATTCCGATGAAACGAGAAGAATTTATCGCAAACTGGCGCAAGGAACGCCAATACACCCCAGAACAACTTGAACGGGCGAAAGTCGTGCTCGATGAAGTGCGTTCAGGCATTCGCCTCGACCGCGCGCTGCGTTCGAATCCCATGCCGGATGGCAAACTGATCGCCAAACATGTGCTGGTGGCCGCGTATCGCGAACTGGTGGCGGACGGTGACTGGGTGGAAGATCCAAATTTCCTGGCGCGCATCCGCATGAAACCGGTGCGCACGCTTTCTGGGGTAACCACGGTGACGGTTCTCACCAAAGCTTATCCCTGTCCGGGTCACTGCATCTTCTGTCCGACCGAAGTTTATATGCCCAAAAGCTACCTGGTCGATGAACCGGGCGCGGCGCGCGCCTACCAGAACCGCTTCGACCCCTTCGATCAGGTCAATTCACGCATCCGGGAATATGAAGCGGTCGGGCATCCAAATGACAAGATCGAACTGCTCGTCCTGGGCGGCACGTGGAGCAGCTACCGCCGCGATTATCAGGAATGGTTCATTCGCCGCTGCTTTCATGCCATGAACGAGGATGCCTTGCCGGAAAATGACCAGCCGCTGATCGTTGCCGAACCTGATGCACGGACTGCCGCCGCTCCGATCGATCTGACGGAATTGAAAAAAGCCCACCAGGTCAACGAAACCGCCAATCACCGCAACGTCGGGCTGGTGATCGAGACCCGTCCCGACGAGATCACCACCGAGGAGTTGGTCTGGCTGCGCCGCCTGGGAGTAACCAAGGTACAGATGGGCGCGCAAAGCCTCGACGATCGTGTGCTGGCGTTGAACCTGCGCGGTCACACCAGCGCCGATACGCTGCGCGCCACCACCCTGCTGCGGGCTGCGGGTTTTAAGATCGTGCTTCACTGGATGCCCAACTTGCTGGGCGCCACCCCCGAATCGGACAGGCAGGATTTCGCGCGCCTCTGGTCGCACGGTTTCGCCCCCGACGAACTCAAGATCTACCCCACCCAGTTGCTCGAAACCGCGGAACTATACAAGTACTGGCAGCGCGGCGAATATCAGCCCTATACCACCGAACAGCTGGTCGATTTGATCGCCGATATCAAGCCTCTCATCCCGCCGTACTGCCGGGTGAACCGCATCATCCGCGACATCCCATCCATTCACGTGATCGAAGGCAATAAACGCACCAGCCTGCGCCAGGACGTGCATATCGAGATGAAAAAACGCGGCACCACCTGCCGCTGCATCCGCTGCCGTGAGGTCAAGGGACAGATCGTGGACCCGGATACCCTGCGCTTCAACGACCTGGTCTACTCTCCGTCCAGCGCCGAGGAACATTTCCTTTCCTTTATCACTCCCGAGGACCGTATCGCCGGTTACCTGCGCCTGTCCTTTCCTTCTCCCACTGCTCCCGACCTGGAGATTCCGGAGCTGGCAAATGCCGCTCTCATCCGCGAAGTGCACGTTTACGGGCAGTCGCTTCCGGTCGGAAGCGAACGTTCAGGTGCCGCCCAGCATATTGGTTTGGGCACCCGCCTGCTGGATAAGGCCGCCGAGGTGGCTCACATGCAAGGAAAACAACGCATGGCAGTCATTGCCGCTGTTGGTACGCGCAAGTATTACGAAAAGCGCGGTTTTCGACAGCAAGAGTTGTATATGGTGAGGGAGCTATGATCATTCGAAATGAAGAGGCGCGGGATTATCCAGAGATCTACCAGATCAACTGCGCCGCCTTTGACGGGAACACCGAAGCTGAATTGGTCAGCGCGTTGAGAAAAGCCGGGGTTGCCCTGGTGTCGTTGGTGGCAGAAGAAAATGAAACCCTTCTGGGTCATATCCTGTTTTCTCCGGTGACCATTGAACACGACCCGCAGCGAATTTCAGCGGCAGGGTTGGCGCCGCTGGCCGTCCTGCCCGCCTTTCACGGCAAGGGTATCGGGGGCAAGTTGATCGCCTCCGGCCTGGATAAATGCCGCGCGCTGGGAATTCAGGCAGTCGTGGTGCTGGGCGATCCGGCGTATTTTCAGCAATTCGGATTTTCACGGGCGGATGGGTTTCAATTGCTCTGCGAATACGATGCTCCGCCGGAATGTTTCATGGCTCTCGAAATATCACCCGCAGCGTTGCTTGATAGTAGCGGAAAGGTCAAATATCATCCGGTTTTCCATGCAGTGGAAGATCAGACTTGATATTTCATTTCACAAAGTAAACAGCCCGCGAAGGAACCGCGGGCTGTTTTTCGTCGTATTCAATCCTAGTTTGTGGAGTTGTTGTAGAACCAGTTATAGGCGTAATAGTATCCGTTGGAGGTTTCCATCCGGATGGCGATCTTGTAGCGTCCCGCCAGCGCAGCCGGGATGGTGAACGTCTTGCTGAAACTACCGCCGGTTCCCGAATCCACGCTGTCTACCACGACCCCGCCGATTCCCAGGGTGCCGTACTCACCCATGCGGACGGTAAAGGTTTGCCCGGCCGGGATATTGTTGGTCAGAATGGTAACGCTCGAATCTTTGACCACGGCTGAGATCGTAAAGGTCGGGATACCCACATAGCCCGGCACCTCTGGAACCGCAGTTGCGGCCGGTGAAGGAGCGGTGTTGTTCCAGAACCAGTTGTAGGCGTAAAATCCCGCGGGGCAGTCCATGCGAATGGCAATTTTTGTGCGGTCCGCCAGCGCGGCTGGGATCGAAAACGTCTTTGTCAACGAGCCGCCGCTGCCTGAATCGAAGCTGTCCACCACGATCCCACCCACGCCCTTGGTGCCGTATTCACCCATGCGCACGGTGAACGTTTGTCCGGCAGGCAGGTTGTAGGTGACCACGGTGACTGAGGTATTCTTGGAAACTGTGGAAATATTAAAGGTGGGGTATCCGGTATAACCGGGAATTGCTGGGACTGCAGTGGCAGACGGTGCGCTTGCGTTGTTATTGAACCAGTTATAGGAGTAATACCCCTGCGGGCTGTCCAGGCGTATGGCGATCTTTGCCGCTCCAGCCAGGCCGGAGGGGATGTTATATGTGGCGGTAAAGGTGCTGCCGGAGGAGGGTTCTTTTGTGCCTACCACGGTTCCCCCCAGCGCATAAGTGCCGTATGCACCCATGCGCACGGTAAAGGTTTGATCCGTCGGGAAATTGGAACCGTAGATCGTCACGCTGGTGTCGGTAACCACGGAAGTAATGGAGATGATGGGAATCCCGGATGCGATGCTCGATCCGATCACCGTGGTCACCAGTGCCACGGCAAGCAGCACAGGTAACGCCAATCGCAGAATTAGTTTGGTATAAGATTTTTTCATTAGTCCTCCCACTCAACGAACAATGCTCTCTTGTCTATTCAGTATAGCGATATTGAAACCAAAAATAAAGACACCTGCAAAGTTTTTCTCATCGCAGGCATCAAGCCGGCGGATTATGGATGCGTGATGCGAGGTGCCATCCACAAGACCACATCGTCAGTCGAATCACCTTTGCTGATCACCTTGAGATGGAAAACGATGTTCTTCCCATCCAAACCTGAAAGGTCGACGTTCACTTGCGTGAAGGCATCACCGGCTTTCTTCTCCCAGGTGCCCAGTGAAACCACGGTTCCGCTGCCGTCTTCGTTATACAGCAATTCATAGGTTACTGAACACTTGGGTACCTTGTTGGTGCAGGTCAACAGCGCCCTGAAGTAGTCGCCGGATACGATGGATACCTTGGGATATCTTCCCAGGATCATCCCATCCCCGCCGACTGCGGGAACGGTATATATTGCACCTTCGTCATCCACCGTCCCTCCATCCAGAACAGGTGCGTACGAACGGGTGATCGAACCATTCTTGGTATCAAAACCCGCGCTGGGGCAACCGATCGTTCCGGCATTGGTTCGCCAGTTGGCTGAACACATGTTTTTCACAAAGT
Organism: Anaerolineaceae bacterium; assembly: GCA_034428895.1. Taxonomy (GTDB): domain Bacteria; phylum Chloroflexota; class Anaerolineae; order Anaerolineales; family Anaerolineaceae; genus UBA6107. The sequence goes on along the minus strand of DAOUGM010000162.1, from coordinate 26,312 downwards.
CATATTTGGTGTTTGGATCGTGCGGAGCAGGCAATGATGCAACCTTAATGTTCACCGTCAGGGGAACATTGTAAGCGCTTCCCACTCCGAAGACAACGCCATTGGCAGCTTTGAGCATCCAGCTTCCGCTGAAATCACCCGTCGAGGCTGGCGCGACCATGGAAACGGACAGGTTGACCGTCTCGCCCGGATTGACCACATTCGGAAAGGCGATTGCGGAACCGGCATCCATCTGGTTTCCGCCAAAGAAAAAGATCTTGTAATCCTTTGTCCAGGAGCAGGAACCCACGTTTTTAATTTGCCAGGTCTTTACGAACGTCTCACTGGCATATACGGTCGACCAGTCTTTGACGGTTACATCTGTAATAAACGAAGCTGCATTACAGGGAATGGGTACAGGCGTGGCCGTTGGAGGAATGGGGGTTGCCGTTGGAGGTACCGGCGTATTGGTTGCCACCGGGGTATTGGTCGGCAGCGGGGTATTGGTCATGATCGCCTGCTGGGTGAGCTGGGCAACCGCCGTGTCGAATGCCATCTGGGTAAAGCGGGCAGATACTGTTCCTGCCGCCATGGTGGCAATCTGCGCCGGATCAGGGGTAGCCGGTCCGCCGAATGCCTGAAAAAGGTTGCAGGCTGTCAGCGTTAACGCAAGGATCACCACAACCATCAATAAATTATAAAAATTCTTCTTTTTCATAGCACAACTCCTTGTTCGTCCATTAATAGACGATGACATCCCCCATTGAGTTCCCGCCTTCTCTTCACCAATGTGATGGAAATTGCCTCCGTAAACCTCATCACGGAAAACCCTATCTCACTATACGCATCCAGTTCTGCATAATCTCTACTTGATGTAGCAAAGCCTTCATTTCTTTCTGATAAATGTCGTGTCGATGCCTTCCACGGTGAGGATCAACTTGTCTTCCTCGATGCGGTATGTCATTTGCTGGTCTGGAATAGTCCCGTTTTCACCAGCTTTAAAGACCATGATATTCGGTTCCTTCAATTCATAGGTCATGTTCATTGATACTCCGTTCAAGGCAATAACCAGGTCGCCATTTCTGCCAATATCCAGCGTCACGCCCGAAGCAGGTTCCTCCCAATGTCCCTGCAGCGGATCGCGCTCTCCGCAACCGGCAAGCGTTCCCAGAAATAGAATGATGACAACCAGCATCCATACACTTTTTTTCAATGAGTTGACCATAAGAATATCCTCGCCTTTTCTTATTTCTAGTTTACCCATACCCAGGGCTTCAGGCAAGAGGCTTGTGGAAGATGGGTTTTGTGAATTCCTGTCTCTTATGGGTATGTTTAAAAATGTGACCTTTTTCCCATGTGTGAATTTTCGTATATAGTTATACTAGTTCAGTTAGATACCGCAGCTATTGGTTGAATCCTTTTAGAGGAGTAGCAGATGAAAAAAGTCGTGATCGTAACTGACTCCACCGCTTATCTTCCCCAATCCTACGTGGATGAGTATGGTATCGAGATTGTTCCGCTTACCTTGAATTGGGATGGCAAATCATACCGCGACGGTATCGATATTAAGCCGGATGAATTTTATATGCGTCTGGCCAACAGCAGCACTCTGCCCACCACCAGCCAGGCCACCATCAAGGATTTCACCACGGTATTTGAAAAAGTGCTGGGTGAAGGCAATTCCATCCTCACGCTGCCGATCAGTTCGGGTATCTCGGGTACGGTAAATTCTGCATTTCAAGCGAAAGAACTCTTCAAAGATGCTCCCATCGAAGTAATGGACACGAAATTGGTTTCTATGGCACTCAGTTTTCAGGTGCTGGCTGCCGCCCGCGCAGCCAAAGACGGCGCTTCTTTGGAAGAATGCAGGCAAATTGCCGTCAAAGCCTACGATCACATCGGCGTTTATTTTGTGGTTGATACCCTGAAATACCTGCACGCCGGCGGTAGGATCGGCGGCGGAAAACGCTTTTTGGGCACAGCCCTAAAGATCAAACCCATCCTCGAGATCCGTGACGGCAAGATCGAAGCCGTAAAAAGCGTCATTTCGATCAGCAAAGCCATCAGCGCCATGGTCGAATTGGTAGAAAAGGATGTGGCCGGAAAATCCCCCGTTCGAATTTCGGTGTTTCACGCGCTTGCGGAACAGAAAGCCCGCGCCCTTTTGGATGAGACGGTCAAGCGTTTTAATGCCGTGGAAGGGATTTTGAGCTACGTCAGCCCGGTGGTTGGCTCCCACGTCGGACCGGGGACCCTGAGCATTGCCTACATGGCTGGAATGTAAAATATTTCAATTTCGATTCTGTCCCGGCTGCTGGTCGGGACTTTTTGTATCGGCTATAATTGTCGCGTCTCATATTACTGCCTGATTGGAGTTCAAACAATGCCAGAAGCCATCTTTCAATTTCCTCACGGTTTTTTGTGGGGCACTGCCACTGCCGCGCACCAGGTGGAAGGGAACAACGCCAACAACAGCTGGTTCAGATGGGAAAATGAACCGGGCAGGATCATAGAAGATCAGAAATCCGGACTGGCCTGTGACTGGTGGGGTGGTCGCTGGAAAGAGGATTTCGAACGCGCCAAAGAGACCGGTCAAAACGCTCACCGTTTTTCGGTTGAATGGAGCCGCATTCAACCTGCACCGGATCGATGGGACGAGGAGGCATTGGAAAAATATGCCGAGATGGCGCGCTGGCTCACCCGCAGCGGCATGACGCCCATGGTCACTCTGCATCATTTCACCGATCCTTTATGGCTGGTCGATCAGGGCGGTTGGGAAAACGAGGAAACCCCTGCGCTTTTTGCCCGCTTTGTGCGACGTGTGGTAACGGCCCTCATGGATCATGTCAGCCTGTGGATCACCATCAACGAGCCGAACGTCTACATCGTTGGCGGATGGGTTGGCGGCCCCTTCCCGCCGGGAAAAATGGACCTCGGTCTGGCGTCCAAAGTGACCGAAAATATGATCAAAGGTCACGCCGCTGCTTACAAGGTCATTCATGAATTACAGAACACTGCCCAGGTCGGAATTGCCACCAATTACCGCAGTTTCACGCCTGCCCGAAAATGGATGCCGCTCGATCGCCTGGCGGTAAATATCGAGGATCAGCTTTTCAATAAAGCCATCAATGATTGTCTCGCCACCGGTAAACTGAACCTGGTGCTGAAAAAGGTGAACATTCCTGAAGCCGCGCATACCCAGGATTTTGTCGGATTGAATTATTATTCACGAGATGTCGTAAAGTTTGATCTTCTGCACCCCGCTGATCTATACAAGAATCACACCGCTCCTGAAGGTGCGGAATTGAGTCCCACGGGGTTCATCGCCAATGTGCCCGAAGGCATGTGGGATGGGTTGAAATGGGCGCACAGTTACCAGTTGCCGATCATCATCACCGAGAACGGTATTGAGGATCATGCGGATACTCTGCGTCCGATCTACACCATCGAACATATTCACCAGGTGTGGCGCGCGGTAAATTTCAACTGGCGGGTTAAAGGTTACTTCCACTGGTCGTTGGTGGATAACTTTGAGTGGGAACGCGGCTGGACGCAGCGCTTTGGCCTGTGGGGATTGGACGTCGATACCCGGCAGCGCATTCGCCGCAAAAGCGTGGATGTTTATGAAAGCGTATGCAAAGAGAACGGCATCTCGAGTGCAATGGTACAGGAGTATGCTCCAGAGATTTTCGATAAATTATTTCCGTCCGAATGATCATCATGAAAATGACGGCAAGGTGAATCCATGACTGCTTTAGAATTCCTTGGAACGGAATGGCTGACCGAAGTGGAACGGCTCATCCGCAGCAGGATCGAACCGGAGGTCATTAATTATGCCACCACGAGCGTTCTGACGGTATTCGAAAATTGTCCCGGCGGTCTGAAAAAAGCTCTGCTGTTCCAAACCAAAAAAGGGATGCTCGAACGCATCGAGGTGGTGGAGGAACCTTATCCACAGTCCGAATTTACCGTCCGCGGAGACTATTTTAATTTCCTAAAGGTTTTTAAAGGCACTTTGGATCCGATGGCAGCGATCATGGGCGGAGAGCTGCATTTCCAGGGGAATATGCTGCGCGCCATGGGAATGATATCGGTGATCCAACCGTTTTATCAGGTGCTCGCTGAAATTCCCACAAAAACTGAATGACGTATAACAAAAACTGAAATTCGTCAACAACTTAGGGTGCAGTCGTTGATGATCGCACCTTTTGGGTTGAATCTGGCATGATTTTGAGGCTGGATGGATTGATAATGCATTCTGGTATAATCCAATTGGTGAAAATTGCCTTGATATCGACAGCGAGCAATTCGCGATTTTATCTGTATTTTCAGGGTTTCATTCTATTCTAGTTTAAGTGAGATATTATGCCTACTAAAATTATCCGGGAATATCCCAACACGTTTAACCTGCCGAAGCGTATCGAAGGATTGGGGAGGGTTGCGCATAATCTGTGGTGGGTTTGGAATCCGGATGGTCAGCGTTTGTTTCAATTCATCGATCCGCTTCTCTGGGATCTGCTGAATCACAACCCGGTTTCTTTCCTGCAAAAAGTGGAACGACAGCGCCTGAATGCCGCAATTGACCAGCCGGGTTATCTTGAGCATTACGACAAGACCCTGGCTGCCTTTGAGGCTTATCTTTCCGATTTACAGACCTGGTATCGCAAGACTTACCCCAACCTTGTCGACAAGACCATTACTTATTTTTCCTTCGAATTCGGATTGCACGAATCTTTACCGGTTTACGCCGGTGGGTTGGGCATTCTCTCTGGCGACCATTTGAAAGAAGCGTCCGACCTGGGGCTGCCGCTGGTTGCTGTCGGTTTCATCTACAACCACGGCTATTTTGTGCAGCATCTCTCGGAAGACGGCTGGCAGGAAACCCGCAGCGCGCTGGTGGATTACAGTAAGATGCCCCTGGTGGCATTGCTGGATGAAAACCGCAAACCCCTTATGATTTCGGTCGACCTGCCCGGAAGAAAAGTGTATGCCCGTATCTGGGAATTGGAAGTCGGTCGAATCAAACTTTATCTGCTCGATTCCAACATCGATCCCAACTCGCCTACCGACAAGCAATTGACCGAACGCCTGTATAGCAACGACCTCGACGTGCGTATCTCGCAGGAAATCCTGCTGGGAATGGGCGGTGTGCAGGCGCTGCGCCTGCTTGGTTTCGACCCCTCCGTGTGGCACATGAACGAAGGTCATTCGGCTTTTCTGGCAGTGGAGCGCATTCGTGAACTGGTCAAGAGCGGATCGACCTTCCAGGATGCCATGCAGCAGGTAAAGGTTGGAGATATTTTCACTACCCATACCCCTGTACCGGCGGGCAACGACCAGTTCCCGCTTTGGCTGATCGATAAATACTTTGGCAATATCTGGGCCGAACTCGGTCTGACCAGGGATCAATTCATCGATCTCGGCCGCCAGGTGCAGCCCTGGGGCGAAACCTTCGTCATGCCGGTATTGGCGCTCAAACTTTCAGAACGCGCCAACGCAGTTTCTGAACTGCATGGTCAGGTTTCGCGCCGCATGTGGAATTTCCTGTGGCCGGAAAAGAAGGAGAGTGAAGTTCCCATCGGCTACGTCACCAATGGAGTTCATACCCGCACCTGGCTTGCACGGCGCATGGGCGTTCTTTTTGAAAAGTACCTCGGCGAGGATTGGCGGGAACGCATCGACGATCCAGGCCTCTGGAAAAATGTTCTGAATATTCCGGATGATGAGTTGTGGAGTGTGCGCAGGCATCTGAAAAACAAACTGGTGAATTTCGCCAACGAACGAACCCGTCTGGGATGGCAAAACGGTCTGTTGACTCCCAGCCAGGCCATGGTTGGCGGCGTATTCCTCGAACCCTATTCTCTGACCATCGGTTTTGCGCGCCGGTTCGCCACTTACAAGCGGGCCAACCTCGTTTTCCGCGATTTTGACCGCTTTATGAGCCTGATCACCGATTCCCACCGTCCGGTGCAGGTCATTTTCGCCGGCAAGGCTCATCCCGCCGACGAACCCGGCAAACTGCTCATTCAACAGGTCTATCGCGCGGTCAAAGATTCGCGCAGCGCTGGAAGGCTGGTTTTCCTTGAAGATTACGACATCAATGTTGCCCGTTACCTGGTCCAGGGCGTGGATGTCTGGATGAACACACCGCGCCGCCCCAACGAAGCCTCTGGAACTTCCGGTATGAAAGCGGCGCTCAACGGCGTGTTGAATTTCTCGGTGCTCGACGGCTGGTGGCGTGAAGGATTCAACGGCAAGAACGGCTGGGCGATCGGCAAGGACATCGATTATGCCACCCCTGAGGAACAGGATGCCGCAGATGCCCAGAGCATTTACGAAACCCTGGAAAAACAGATCGTTCCCATGTATTATGAACAGGATCGGAACAAGGTTCCTACCCTGTGGTTGCAATTGATTAAAGAATGCCTGCGCACCCTCACCCCGCAGTTCAGCCTGCGCCGCATGCTCAAGGAATACACCACCGATTATTACCTGCCCGTCATCAGGCAGGAGGTCTCGGAATAATAATTTAACGGGAAACGTATATGGAATCTTTAGCTGATCCTCAAGTTTGGCTATACGCCTTAATGATCTTTGGTCTGCGCGTTGCGGATATGTCCCTCGACACCATCCGCGTGCTTTTCGTCATGCGCGGCAAAAAACTTCTCACCTGGGTCCTGGGTTTTGTTCAGTCCGTGATCTACATCGTTGCCATCAGTTCGGTGTTGACCAAGATGGATAATGTCATCAATGTCCTGGCATACGCCGCGGGTTTCGCCACCGGCAACGTCCTGGGATTGATCATCGAAGGCAAGCTGGCGATCGGCCATATTCTGGTGACCATCATCAGCTCTCACCGCGGAACCTTCATCGCCGAACGACTGCGTGCCAGCGGTTACGCAGTTACCGAGATTTCCGGGCGCGGCAAGAACGGCACAGTCTTCGAACTCCATGTCAGCGTTCTGCGCAAGGATGTGCCCAACGTGGAAACCATCGTGCTGGAAGCCGACCCGCAGGCATTCGTCACCGCCGAGGACGTACGTCCGGTGCGGCGCGGTTTCTGGCGGGCGTAACGGTTCGTTAAAATTGTCAAACCCCGAGGTTCGCTGAATCTCGGGGTTTTTGTTATTTCATCGAAACTATGCGCATTTGCTTATTGCGGATACGTAAACGGGTAAACGGTGATCCGTCCTGCTGCGATATCGCCTTTAATTCCTTCGAGTTCAACTTTGAGCTTGGAATTAACCACATGCTCAAGCTCGTGAAAGGGAGCCAGCCCGATTCCGTTGTTTGCCAGGTTGCCCACCACAACCCCTCCAGTAAATGTTCCGTCCAGGACCGATCTGATCACGCTGAAGGTGGTTGCATCCATTCGTTTAATTACCGAGGTGAGGATAATATTCTTATACTCAGGCGCCTGAAAATACATATCCGTATCCACTCCAATAATATAGGCTTTTCCACGGTCACCAATCAAGGAGGCGGTTTCAAAGGTAATCGGACCGGCAACCGGGAAGATGATATCTGCGCCGTCAACCAGTAACTGATCCGCCGTCTCGCGTCCTAGTTGTGAATCTACCCAGCTGCCAATAAACAATCCAGTCTGGGAGTCGGGATCCCAACCCAGGGTCACAACGCTGGTGCCGTGTCTGATGTTATAGTACTGCACCCCGCGGGCAAAACCGTCCATGAAGGCGGTCACAGGCGGAACCTGCATTCCGCCAAACGTACCCACCTTGCCGGTTTTTGTGACTCCGGCGGATAGATAACCCGCAAGGAATGCCGCTTCCTCGGTCTGGTAGATCTGGTTGACAACATTGGGAATTATTGAGGAGTAGCTTATATCAACGATGGAGAATTTGACATCGGGGTTGGCTTCGGCAGCAGCCAGCGTTGCGTCTCCGAGATTATAACCCACCGTGATGATCAGGTCGCATCGCTGTTCGATAAATGTGTTGATATTTCTCTCGTAATCTGCATCCTCCTGCGATTCCAGGAATCTGCTTTCGATCCCCATTTCATCCTGGGCATCCATGATCCCTTTCCATACCGTGGCGTTAAAGGATCGATCCTCGATACCCCCAACATCCGGTACCATGCAAACCAGCAATCGGTCAGTGACTGCGGCACCTACCGTTGGAAGGGGCGTAGCCGCAGCTCGGTCTGGGAGACTGGTACCAGTGGGGTCAGCCTGAGTAAATTGAGAAAACAGTTTGGGAATGATCTTGAATGCCCCAAAGATTCCCAGCCCGATGACCGCCAACCCGGCAGCCAGTCCGGCCATCCACCACTTGCTCTTCCCCCCTTTTTTTGAGGTCGGTTGCACCGTGCTCTTGATTGGCGGTTTTAATATCGCATCCGGCAGGGGAGTAATCTCCGCGCCTTGGGGTTGGCAAGAGGAGACCTGCAGGATGCGTTCAATATAATTCGCCAGTTCATCGATATGTTTTTCAATGGGGGGCGTCAGCGCATCCAGCCAGTGGATCGCGCCCAGGTAATACTCCATCGATCCGGTGGGTTTGATATCCGCCAGGCGGAACGGTATGATGGTTTTCTCATGGTTGACCGCAAAATCAACCTCCTTCAAAGTCTGCGTGGATTGGTTGGAATTATCCGTGAAGATCAGGAGGAATACTCTACAACTCGCGATGGCATCCACGATCGCCCCGGTCCATTCCATCCCGGGCAGCACGTCGCGAGGGGCGATCCAACAGCGAATGCCGCGCGCCTCCAACCCTGCACAAACGGCATCCGCCATGATCTTGTCCTTCGAAGAGTGGCTGATAAAGACATCATGCGCCATATTGACCTCCATCACCTTGCCGCGGCGGCATTGTTCGCATCGATGTTTAAAGCCGGTAAATCTGGTAACCCGCCAGTGCCAGGTACAGTGGAATTTGCCTGACAGTGTTGCGGTCTTTGTCCTTTTCGGTTTCTGACAGGCGGGAATCATCGAAAGAGACCAGGGACGGGTGAACCTTGTTCCTTTCATCCCGCACCTGCCCGTAGGTCCACCCCTGCGCCATTTTTTGCGCACACCAGCGTTCATGCTCCATTTTCGCCATTAATTCGATTTCTTCCGCGGTAAAAAGGATTTTTTCTCCCCGAAAATCACACCATGGGGCAATATCGCATCGCACTGCTTTGAGCTTGGCGCCGATACTGTCTGCCTGGGTGCGGTTCATTTCCCTGATCTCTTCCGCCAGGCAATCCCAGGGCTGCATGCTGGGGCTGCAGCCCGGCAGCGTCCCTTTCTTTTCTTCCTGCCGTACATATTCCTCGTGCATCGCTCGCGAGATCGCTTCATGCGTGGAGTTGTAGATCAGGTTAATCTTGCAGGTGCGCTCCATCAGACCAAAAAGGAACAGGCTGTCGAATGCCTGCGTGTTTTTGCTGGATTCACGGATGAGGCTTGCCAACCCCTTCTCCTCATTCATTCTCACCAGGATTTTTACCGGATATGCACGCAATCGCTCCAGGAGGGTTAATGCCGAACTTAATCCAATGTTTTCATCATCCACCATCACATAGATCGTCGACACGATCGGCTGTTTCCGTTTGTCGAATAAATAATCCGCTTTAAGAAACTCGATCGAGTCCGTATCGAACGCCAGGCGTTGCCACTCGCAGACGTTTTCCACCAGCGAATACTCCTGGCACAATCTGCCGATGACCATTTCCGCCAATGGATCGATGACGGAAATCATTATTTTTTGCCGCATGGCATCATATTGGGCAGACCATGCCCGGGCGGCATTGAGGATCAGTTGTTCGGCAAAGTCGCTGAACCCGACGATGAGCAGGTGGGGAACTGCCTTTTGGAGGGAATCACTCTCGTAGAGCGGAAATTCGCGGAAGAGCTGCCTGGATCCTTGATCGTAAATGTTGAAAATATCCAGCCTGAACGAGCTGTCGGCAGCCGAAGATAACTCCTGGGTTCTAAGAAGCACCCAGAGATGTGGATTCTTAATGTGGATCGTGCAATTGAGTTTGCTGCCTTTGCGCGCGGCAGACAGTTTCCTGGCAAGTACCGCCACATCTGCATTCACCCCGTCTTCGCCGCACACCCCGATTAGATAGCGCGCCTTCATGATCCCCGCTTTCTTCAGCAGGTACTCATCTCTGGCGTCGCCGTTAAGGATGACAGCGCCCAATTCCCGGCAGGCAGCAATATTGGGATTGTTACCATCCTTCTCGATGATTACCACCTCTTTCCCGTTCTCGCGAAAATTTCGTGCGATGTTCAAACCCTTCAATCCCAGCCCGCAAATGATCACGTGGTCTCTTTGGAATCCCAGCCGCAGTAATCTGATCTGGTCCCGGAAAATGGCAGCAAATCCCAGCAGGATGGCATACATGGCTATCGCGGGTGAAAGCCACCTTGCCGCTTCCAGTTCCCATGGAATGGGTTCGATCAAATTGCCGGGTTCAATGGCAAACCCCCACAGCGCATCATAGAAGGCCGTGGCAAGCGATTTTTCCTCTCCCAATAAGTTAAAGTATCGATGGAATCCTATCGTCCCCAAAAGTAGCGAAATTATTCCCAGCATGAGCAGGATTGGGATTCTGGCATCGGCCAGCACGCGAAAAATTTGCCTGACCTTCCCTCTCTGCTTATTTTCATTGGAGCAAGGAATATCGCCGTGCTTTCCATCTGGATCGAGCATCCCTGGCCTCCATGATTCCGTATATGTTCATATAAAATCGTGAAAGTCGATATTATATGTATTGTATAAACAAATCACGGGATTTTTCAAGGCAACTCGCACCAAAAACATATGTGATTTCCGGGATTTCCCTGAGGAACAATTTTTTGAATGGTTTTTTCTGCTTGCACGATGAATATAAAAACCCTTGACAAAAAAATATTTGCAGTCGTATAATCTATTTAGAAGTTTATCTAAATAGATTGGTGCTGTTATGGGATATGGTGAAACACTTAAAGCTTTGGCGGATCCTGTGCGGAGGGAAATTCTCGTCTTGCTAAAGGCTGGAAAAATGACAGCCGGAGAGATCGGCGGTCATTTCGATATGACCGGGGCGACAATTTCGTATCACCTTTCGCAGCTTAAAAAAGCGGATCTGGTCTTTGAGAGTAAATACAAAAACTTCGTTTATTACGAAATCAACACTTCAGTTTTTGAAGAAATAATGCTTTGGTTGACCCAATTTGGAGGAAACAAGAATGAGAACGAATAAGATTTCAACATCGCTGATCACCACGGTCATCTGCCTCATCCCGGTGATTTTTGGGCTGCTGGTCTTCGATGAATTGCCCCCGCAAATACCCATTCACTTCGACGCGGCGGGCAACCCCGATAACTATTTGTCGAAGACCCTCGCAGTATTTGGTTTGCCCCTGCTTATGGCGACGATCAATCTTTATGCCCATTTTCGCCTGAATAATGAGCCGAAAATCGATCATCCTTCCTCCGCGCTCAGGCAGGCCACAAAGTGGGCGGCACCGGTCGTTTCGGTAATTTTTGTTCCAGTTTCCCTGGTCATCGCCATGGGAGCAAAAATACCCATTGTGATGCTGGGTACGGCGCTTGCCGGTATTGCCATCGTCATCAGCGGCAATTATTTGCCAAAAAACAGGCAGAACTACACCCTGGGAGTGAAGTTGCCCTGGACGCTGCACAGCGAAACAAACTGGAATAAAACGAACCGCTTTGCAGGGTTTGTCTGGGTGATTGGCGGGATGATCATAATCGCAAACGCTTTCCTTTCGAATTGGTGGGTTACCCTTGCGGTCATCGTTCTGCTCGTGGTTTTACCATTCCTGTATTCATATTTGGCATATAGATTGGAAACAAATCAAAGTTCCAATTTATAGAACTGGCTGTGTTTTTTACGGTGTCATTTCACGTGCGTTGTCGTAAATTGGAAAACATTTCACAAACATCTAGGAGTTACCTAAAATGAAAAAAATTGTTTTTACGATTCTTGTTCTGTTGTTTACGGTCATGTTGACCGCGTGCGCATCGACTAAACTGGCTGATATCTATGATGAAACCGCGGTAATCGATCGCGCCAAAGAAGTTGTCGACGTCATCAACACCCGGGATTTTACAGCCATCAGCGCCGAATTAAGGGATGATCTCGAGGCAAATGTAACCTCGGATCAACTGGAAACAGCCTGGGGTGCAAAATTATCCGAAGCCGGCAATTTTAAGGAATACAAATCGATTGTCACGGTAGGCCAGAAAAGCAAGTCGACCGGTGAGGATTATGCCACAGTGGTGTTGGTTTGCGCCTACGATAACAGCACCCTTACGTACACGATCACCATGGATGCAAACCTTGAAATTGTCGGTATGTATCTGAAATAGATCTATTCAACCCATATTTTGTTCAAAATTCATCAGTCCGATAGATGACAAACACGTAAAGAATAACCGGCAACAAAACCAACCTTCTTTCAGTTGTGATAAAAACCCAAAAGGCTGCCAAAATGGGCAGCCTTTTGTCATTGCGTATCGTTCTGTGGATTCAGCGGTTTTCTTCGGGTTGATCTGCTGCGGAATCACTCGTTTTCATTAAAAACGCAGGTCGTGTGCCTGGCGATAACTCAGCATTTCGCGAAAATTCGAAAACACTTCATCGGCGATCTCCTGCTTGCGGATGCGTATGTAATCCGAGAGATCCTTGAATCCGCTGCGGTCCAGGAAGATCTCCAGCCCGATCCTCGTCAGGCTGTCCGTCAGGTAGCGGAAGTCCTTGACAATGCCGCAGACATGAAGATCTTCCAGCAACGGCTGAATGTTCAAGGTCATCTTCACATCAGAATTCGTAATCCTTCCGGGAATCTCCTGCAGTGGAATATTGGCGATGACGCACAACCCTTTAAGGGAAATATCGTGCAGGCTGCCGCGGATTTTCCGTTTACCGCTCCTTAACGTGAAATAAATGGGATACTTCGGCTGAACGCGCTCCTCCGAGCGCTCTTTCCATCCCTGCTTCAGCAGCCGAAAGTCTCTCAGGTGAACCTCATCATCCCTGATGATTAATTTCACCAGGCGGCCCACAATCACCGTTTCGCTATTGTGTACTTTAAGAAAGACCGGAATGGACTCGTTGTTGGAGCAAAAGTTGCCGATATTGGTGGTGCTGGCGACCATTTGATCTTGTGACAGGTCTTTGATGAACAGTTTATCGTTCACCAGCATGCCGTCAATTGGAATCGATATTTCGACCCAATTCTGCGGCTGAACAAACGCACCAATATCTTCGATCTCTGTCGCTGAATCGAACAGCGTGATCTCATGAATGGGTTTCATTGGACTACTCCTTTACCAGTAAAAACCAATAAATGTCGTCCCACCCACCGACTGCATCAATGCATTCCCTCCGCGTTCCAGTGCGGTTACGCAAAACGCCGGGGTTGCCCCGGCGCTGGCTTAATGTACCGCATTATAATCCTGCAAGGTGTGTTTCTGTCAAGAGTTTTATGCACATTATGACAAACAAGCCCTCGGTCATTTCGAGGGCTTGGGCAGATCCTTAATCTTCTTCGCGTTCGCGCAGGTGCGGGAAGAGCAGCACTTCGCGTATGTTCTTCTGATCGGTCAGCAGCATTACCAGGCGGTCGATGCCCATGCCGAAACCTCCCTGCGGGGGCATGCCGTAAGACATGGCCTGCAGGTAATCCTCGTCCATCGGGTGGCGTTCCTCATCGTCCGCTTCATACTCGCGTCCCATTTCCAGGAAACGCGCTTCTTGTTCGAAAGGATCATTGAGTTCGGTAAAGGCGTTGCACAGCTCCATGCCGCCCACAAATCCCTCGAAACGCTCCACTGTGGTTGGATCGCCCGGACGGTTCTTTGCCAGCGGTGAAATATCCCGCGGGTAATCGTATAAGAATGTAGGCTGGATGAAGGTGGGCTCAAGATATTCCCCGAGCAGGTGGTCGATGAGTTTGCCGCGTGCGTCGCCCGGCTTAAACTTCATTCCTTTATCCAGCATGGCTTTTTCCAAGCCTTCGGCTGTGGGATACAGGTTGATGTCGATCCCCGTGGCATCGATCAAGCCCTGCCGTAGGTCGACACGCTTCCAAGGCGGGGTGAAATCGATCTCATTTCCGTTGTAGGTGAGTTTGCGGGTGCCAAAGATGCTGTCGCAAACCGAAGCAATCATTTGTTCGGTCAGCTCCATCACCTGCAGGTAATCGGCATACGCCCAGTAGTATTCGAGCTGGGTGAATTCAGGGTTGTGTTTGTACGAGACTCCCTCATTACGAAAATCCCGTCCGATCTCGTAAACCCGGTCGATTCCCCCCACCGTCAATCGCTTCAGGTAAAGTTCAAAGGAAATCCGCAGGTAAAGATCCTGTTTCAATTGGTTGTGATGCGTTACGAACGGCCGGGCGGCCGCTCCGCCATAGATGGGCTGCAGAATGGGGGTCTCCACCTCCAGGAATCCGCGCGCATCCAGGAAGGAACGAATGGCAGTAACCACCGCTGCCCGGGTTCTGAAAATCTTTCGTACCCCCTCGTTCACTGCCAGGTCGGCGTAGCGTTGTCGGAATCGCGTTTCGGGGTCTGCCAGCGTGGCATGGCGCACCACTTGACCGTCCACAACTTCATCCTTGGCTGCCGGCAAGGGGGTGATCGCCTTGGCAAGCATTTTAAAATCCTGCACCTGCAGGCTGATCTCGCCGGTGCGCGTGCGGATGATTTCTCCGCTGGCCTGGATGAAATCGCCGATATCAAATTGATCCTTGAAGCGCTGCATGGCCTCCTCGCCCAATTCATTGACGCGGAAGAAGAGCTGGATGCGCCCGCTGCCGTCTTCAATGTGCGCGAAAGCCAGTTTACCCATCAGGCGCACCGCCCGCAGCCGCCCGCCCAGGACGGCGTTCACTGGCTCCTGGTTCCCCGCCGCTTCATTGGCTTCAAAGGCGCGGATGGCCTCGGCCGTGGACTGGTTTACCTCCGTCCGCGTAGGATAGGGCTCCACACCCGCCGCTCGCATCTGCTGGATCTTTTCATATCGGATTTTTTCGAGATCAGAGAGTTCCATTTTCATGTCCTTGTTTTAATCAGGAAGCCTGCCCTGGTCTTCTTGGGGGCAGGCCTCTGTATTTTCAGAGTTCGGATCACCCAATTCGATCGGCGTGACCCCCGGTGTTATATTTTATTCTACTTTTAACACCTTGACCTGGTAAGAACCGGCAGGCGCATCCACCTGTACCTTGTCGTTAATCCGCTTGCCAATCAAAGCCTTACCCAGCGGAGATTCGTTGGAGATCTTGCCGACACTGGGGTCCGCTTCGGCAACACCGACGATTTCGTACACCTCTTTGTCTTTGCTGCCTTCCTCCTGGATCGTTACGCGGTTTCCCACCTGGATGATTTCATTGTCCACTTCTTTTTCATCCACAACCCGTGCAGTTGCCAGTAAAATTTCAAGTTCCTTGATGCGCCCTTCAACAAATGCCTGCTCGTTTTTTGCGGCCTCAAGTTCAGCGTTATCCAACAGCTCGCCGCCCTCGATGGCTTCATGCAGCCGGTCGGCAATCTGCTCTCTTTTTGTTGTACGCAGGAAATCGAGTTCATCCTGCAATTTCTGATATCCTTCTGAGGTCAGGAATGAGGTGGGCATTTTATTTTCCTTCTTGATGATGATACGGCAGGGCAAAAAAAATCCCCGCCAAGATGAAATATCGAATTAGAAAAAAACCACTCCATGTGGAGCGATTTAATAAGGACGGGAGATAGGCAATGTTCTCTCGTATGTTGAACTACTATAACATATATGAATACCATTTGCAAGCATTTGTAGTTTTTTGTTGTTTATCACCAGCAAAGATGGTTTGCGATTATTGGGCGATTAGATTGGATCCCATTTTACACATATCATTTTCTATAAATAGCCAAAGTACACATACTAGAAGATTGCTCAAAATCAGATTGCATCAGCAAAACCACACATAGTATTCATTGAAAATAGAAATAAATGGCCCACCTTGGTGCGCTTGCCTTGCAGAGGCGTTGTGGGCACTGTTGGATTGATAATAATCAGGCTTACCTATATTAAGTCTTCTCTGACAAACTTCTTGGCCATCAAAACCCGTATAAGGTTATTTTGTATCGGGAATTAACTTGAATTCAATCTTTGCGCCTAACGCTTCAGCAATCTTGGTAAGGAAGGAAAAACTAGGGGCGCTGGTGCCATTTTCCAGTCTGGCGATGGAAGGCTGCCGGGTGCCAACCATCTCAGCAAGTTGAGCCTGAGTTAAACCCCTTAACATGCGAAGCCGGGCAACCTGGTAGCCGGGTTCCAGTTCCTCGGCAGCAGCCATGAAATCCGGGTCTTTACTCTTTTCAGCTTCCCAATCTTCAAATTTAGGCATATTCTTTCGAGCCATATTACACCTCATCCATTATCTCTTGCATTCGTCGCATGGCTATCTCAATCTCACGGTCTGGGGCTTTTTGACTTTGTTTTCTATACCCATGCAAGATGACAAATTGTTGTTCGATATATGCAAAGTAGAATAATCGAACTCCGCCAGGCCTTAACTCCCAAAGCTTTCCTTTGATCTGCTTTGCATGCGGCATGCGCAGATTGCTTCCAAATTCTTGCAGCAGCCGCAAAACGTTACGAATCTTTGCTTGCTCCATCACAGGAAGTTCTTCAATAAACTCCCTGGGGGGACATTTTCCACGATGATCAACGAAAAATACGATGTTCCACATGTTTTTCCTCTTCAATTATAACAATATTGTTATAATCGTCAAGCAGCATCGAGTATATTACTTTTGCTAATTTTCCAACCCTAATAAAAAGGAGGGATCCTGTGAGATCCCTCCCCGTCATAAACGATAAATTTAAACGGCCAGGTATTGCGCTCCATCACGCAGCGCTTCATAGTTCTGCGGCAGCAATTTGTGATGACGTTGTGGCAAATGCCCTTTTAATGCTTTCTCGATCGCATCTTGCGGCAGCACGGGCAGGTTCGCCAGTAAAGCACCCAGCAGCACCATGTTCGTCATGCGCGGATCGCCCAATTTTTCGGCGATTTCATTGGCTTTGATGCTGATGACCTTAATATCCTTGCGTTCCGACTTGCGATCAACCATCGATTCATTAATCACCAGGACGCCGCCGGGTTTGACCATGCTCTCATATTTATCCAGCGAAGGAAGGTTCATCGCGATCACTGCCGTGGGTTGTTCCACCATTGGTGAGCCAATCTCTTCATCGGAAATTACCACCGTACAGTTAGCCGTTCCGCCGCGCATTTCAGGCCCGTAGGAAGGAATCCACGTGACCTCGCGTCCTGCGTCCATTCCGGCATACGCCAGGAGCTGCCCGGTGAATAGCACTCCCTGACCGCCAAAACCTGCAACTACGATCTCAGTTTGCATGCGACCCCTCTCCTAGAATTTCATTTCAGCCACCGCCGGGAGAACTTTGTAGTCACCCAGCGGATAATACGATACCATCTTTTCCTCCAGCCACTGCAGCGCTTCTGAAGGGGTCTTTCCCCAGTTGGTGGGGCAGATGGACAGCATCTCTACCAGCGAGAAGCCCAGCCCGCGCATTTGCACTTCAAACGCGGTGCGGATGGCTTTCTTTGCCAGGCGGATGTTCTTGGGATCGTGCAGTGAACGCCGCACGACATAAGAAGCGCCATCGAGCTTGGATAACATCTCGGCAGTGCGGATCGGGTACCCCTGCGTTTCCACGTCCCTCCCGCTGGGGGAAGAAGTCGTCACCTGTCCGGGCAGAGTGGTGGGCGCCATTTGCCCGCCAGTCATGCCGTAGTTGGTATTATTAAGGAAGAACACGGTGATGTTCTCACCCCGGGTCGCGGCATGCACGATTTCCGCCATGCCGATCGAAGCCAGGTCGCCGTCACCCTGGTAGGTAAAGACCATGCGGTCCGGGTACACGCGCTTCACCCCGGTTGCCATCGCAGGGGCGCGCCCGTGTGGTGCCTGGACAAAATCCAGATCGAAATAATTGTAAGCAAAAACCGAACAACCCACCGATGCCACGCCGATCGTTCGATCCTTCAATCCCATTTCATCGATCACTTCGGCGATCAGGCGGTGTGCCGTGCCGTGCGTGCAGCCCGGGCAATAATGGGTGCTGACGTCGGACAGTGAATCCGGTCGGGTGTAAACCATTGTTTCCAGTTCATTTTCATTCATCATGGCTCACTCCTCTAATTCTTCTTCGCCGTGCGATTCAACCAGCGGTCGCGTGGATTGCCTTCTGTTGTCAAGGGACCCTTGACCAGTCGCCGGATCTCTCTCAGCACTTCCTCAGGCATCACAAAGACACCCCCCATGCGGCCGTAGAACTCAACCGGCACCCGTCCGCGGGTCGCGATCAGCACGTCGTCGAGCATCTGACCGGCGTTCATCTCGACCACCAGCATGCCCTCCACCTTCTTTGAAAGCTCCTCCAGTATATGGGTCGGGAAGGGGCTGACCGTTATCGGGCGGATCAATCCTATGGGGATGCCTTCTGCGCGCGCCGCCTTTACTGCGGATAGCGCCACGCGCCCGGTGGAACCAAAACCCACCACCACGAATTTGGCATCGTCCATGTAATATTCCTTGTATCGTACTTCGTTGGCTTCCACTTCCTGCCAGCGGCGCATCAGCCTGAAATTCATTACTTCCTGCATGGCAGGATTCAGGTTAATGGAAGTGAGGAAGCGTCGTTCACGTCCCATTGCACCGGAAACCGCCCACTCGGGAAAACTGGTTTTGAGCGGCTGCATTGGCGGAAGTTCGCAGGGTTCCATCATCTGTCCGATCGATCCGTCGGAAAGCACCGCGACCACCGAGCGGTATTTCTCAGCCAGGTCGAACGCCAGCACTGTCAGATCGACCGATTCCTGTACGCTGGAAGGCGCGAGCACAATGGGACGATAATCTCCATGCCCCCCGCCTTTTACGATCTGATTGTAATCACCCTGTGAAGGAGCGATGTTGCCCAATCCCGGACCGCCGCGCTGGACATCGATCAACACCATCGGCAGTTCAGTTCCGGCGATATATGAAATTCCCTCCTGCATCAGGCTGATGCCGGGACCGGAAGACGAGGTCATCACACGATGACCGGTGCAGGCTGCTCCATAAACCATATTGATGGCAGCCACTTCACTTTCGGCTTGCACAAACGCGCGGCCCAATTCGGGCATGCGGCGCGATAGATATTCAAGTGATTCGGTCTGCGGTGTAATCGGGTAGCCGAAATATGCAGCCAACCCGGCGCGCACCGCAGCTTCGGCAACTGCTTCGTTTCCTTTCATTAACTCTCTGGCCATCACCTGCCTCCTTCGGAAATCCGGCTGGCTTCAACCTTCTCTCGAAATACGGTGATTGCCGCTTCAGGGCAAACGACAGCGCAGATCGCGCAGCCTGTGCATCCTTCGGCAATCAATGCTGCAGGGTGATAACCCTTGGCGGTAATATGATCATTCGCCAATCCTAAAACTTTCTGAGGGCAGGCTGCCACGCAGACCTCGCAGCCCTTGCAGTACGTTTCATTGACAACGACCCGACCCTTTAGGGGCATTCATACCTCCTGGAGATTCCCATTAACGGGTTTGTTTGCCGGAATCGACATTCCAGCCCTTGCATATTATCACAAAAAAGGTCAATTCTCTAAGATATTCACCTCCTTCATCCATTTTTATTGTGCCGCTCCTTAAGATAAAAAAAGCAGGAGATAAACTCCTGCTTAACACCTGAATCGTAAATTCATGGCTTGCATAGGCAACAACCAGGCAACACGCAAGCCGCTCATTCTGCCGCCCATTCCACGATGGTAGCTTCTCCCTGTCCAACGCCGACACATAAGGTCGCCATCCCGTAAAAGGGTTTTGGCGCCGCTGCGGCGCGCTTTTTCATCTCGTGGATCAGGGTGGTCAATATGCGCGCGCCTGAACAACCCAGCGGGTGCCCCAGGGCAATGGCTCCGCCGTTAACATTGGTAATCTCTTCACTCAACCCCAGTTCCTTGATCACTGCCAGCGCCTGAACGGCGAATGCCTCATTGAGCTCCACCAGTTGCAGATCGGCGGCTTTCAAACCAGCCCGATCGAGCGCCTTCCTGGCTGCCGGGATCGGACCCAGCCCCATGGTGCGCGGCTCGACGCCTGCTGCCGCTGCGGTAATGATCTTCACCAGTGGTTTGCATCCCAGGGCAGCAGCCCTTTCGGCGCTCATCAACAGCAGCGCCGCTGCTCCATCGTTCATGCCTGAGGAATTGCCTGCCGTGACTGAGCCGTTTTGCCGGAACGAGGGCTTCAAGCGCGCCAGCGATTCGAGGGTGGTATCCCGCCGCGGACGTTCATCGGTGGAAACCAATTGCGCTTCACCCTTCTTCTGCGGGATGGTCACCGCCGCGATCTCGTCGTTGAACCTTCCGCTGTCGATGGCCGCCACCGCGCGCGCGTGGCTCTGTACGGCAAACCTGTCCTGTTCTTCGCGTGTGATGTGGTACATATCGGCAATGTTTTCGGCGGTTTCTCCCATGGGGTCGGTGCCGTAAAGCTCCGCCATGCGCGGGTTGGGGAAGCGCCAGCCGAGCGCGGTATCGAATGCGGTCTGGTTGCCGAAAGCAAAGGCAGATTCAGCCTTGGCAAGCACATATGGGGCGCGCGACATGCTTTCCACGCCGCCGGCGATATAGATCCCGCCCTCCCCGCTGCGGATGGCGCGGTAGGCGGCATTCACCGCCGTCAACCCGGAGGCGCACAAACGGTTGAAGGTCACGGCGGGAACGGTCACCGGGAAACCCGCGAGCAGTGTGGCCATGCGTGCCACGTTGCGGTTATCTTCGCCCGCCTGGTTGGCGCAGCCCATGTAAACTTCTTCAATTGACGCAGGGTCGAGGTGGTTTCTTTCCACCAACGTTTTGAGCACAAATCCCGCCAGATCGTCCGGACGAACGCGTGAAAGCGATCCGCCCAGGGCGCCGATGGGAGTGCGTACAGCATCGACGATCACCACATCCGACATGTAGACCCTCCTGTAAATTCCTGCCCCTTGATTCTACCATCAATGTCAAATTTCCATTTTACAAATCCGTATATGGAAATGTTATCAGGTTGGGCATGGTTTCATTTATAATAATTAATGGCTGATGGGACAAACAATCGGGCTGCCGCCGCTTTTAAAATGAAACCAATGCATTCGACACGTTTTCTCCGCTTTCCCGTCCTTCTCACTTCCATGCTGGTGCTGAGCCTCTTCATCACCTCCTGCGGAGGAAACCGAGGATCTCTAACTTCAGCCAACGCGGGAAAAACCTATGAGGTGGCTCCGGAATTTCGTGAGTTTTATGCGACCCTGGGCGGCAAAGACATTCTGGGTCCTGCGATTTCACAAATTTTTACCTTTCAAACCTTCGAATGCCAGTACACGGTCAATGTCCTCATTTGCCAGAATCCAGCCATCACGGGCAGCAGCCGTTTTGGTCTCTACCCGCTGGGGAATTCACTTAATTTTCAGGAAGCGCCGGATGCAGCCGCCCCCGCTGAAAGCAGCCGCGTGGTCAACGGATACAGCATTTATGAAGAATTCATTTCCATTTATGATCAATTCTCCGGTCAGCAATTCGCCGGCAGCCCCATCAGCCAGGTGCACATCAACTATTCCCAGGAGCGTATCGAACAGTACTTTGAAAATATCGGGCTCTACCGCAGCTTCAACGACGCGCCAGGCACGGTCAGGCTGCTCGCCTACGGCGCGCTGGCGTGCGGCACCGAATGCAATTACAGCCCGGGAATCGATTCCCTGATCATCAGCACCACAAGAGCCGGCGAAAATCAGCCCTTCCTTCCGCAGCTGGGCAAGATCGGCGGTGCGACTGCCTTTGGCGAACCGCTCACCCAGCCCTACATCGCCTCCGACGGCGCCCAGGAGCAGATTTACAGCAATGCCGTGCTCTACAGCCCCGCCGGCAAGCCCAATCAGGTCAAACTGCGCCCGCTGGCAGTGATGCTGGGGATTGCGCAAACCGAACCCGGACCGCCGCAATTCGGCAATCAGAACGGGGTAGTTTTCTATGCCGTAAAGGGAGAACTGGGTTACCACGTACCGCTCATCTTCGATGATTTCATCAGCGCCCATGGCGGGTTGGCGATTTCGGGAAACCCGATCAACGAAACATTCGAGGTTCAAACCGGCGTCTACCGCCAGTGTTTCGAAAACTACTGCCTTGACTATCAGCCTTCTGCGGCAGCCGACCGGCAAGTCAGCATGTCACCACTTGGTAGGCAGTATCTTGAAAATATTCAGTCCGCGAATTCCGGGGAAAAGCCCCTCGTCGTCTCCAGCGATACGGTGATCGTGCAGGTGTCGGAACAATACAAAAAGCTGCCCTCCAACAGCCCGCAGCGCATCGATGTTGTGGTGCTCAACAGGCTAGACCAAACTCCACTCTCAGGTTTCGAATCCACCCTGGATCTGCTGCTGCCGGATGGCACTCATTACACCAGCGACATTTCCGCCACGCAGAATGACGGTAAGGCCTCTCTCATCATCCCGTCCATGAACTCGATCCGGAACGGATCGATTATGACCTACCAGGTGTGCCTCAAGGCTGCCGCGGCGCAGCCGGTATGTGCCAGTGGAAATTACTTGATCTGGAACAATCCCTGATTAGGGCAATCCCTCTCCGAATAATTCAACCTTCGCGATCTTTCCCCCCGTGCTGTAAACGGTCAGGCTGCATGGAAATACCTCGCCTGCGTTCATTGCGCTGTCCACCTCTACCCGGCGCACGCCCAGTACTTCGCCGGTGATGTCATATGCCACTGCCGCAAAGACCATCTTTTTCACCGACCATCCCTCGCCCTCCAGCCTGGCGCTTCCGGTTACCGCAGCGGATGACCCATCCGCTGCCACGACGAACTGCACATCCGAAATCGCCACCGGCAGGGTGTTTCCTCCGTCCGTTCCGGCCGAGGTGGCAGTGAGTACCTGAAGCGCAACCTCGGGATTGGCGAATCCAGGTTGCGGAAAATAAGCATAGAAGGGCAGTGTGCTGCCTGCCCGCAGGCGGTTCAATGGAAACTGGGCCGGATGGGTGATCACATCACCCGTGGCAGCGTCGGTCAGACGGAATTCAGCGGTGAGATTCTCCTGGTCGATCTCCTGGTTATTTTGCACCATCGCGAAACAATATAATCCGCCAGTGATCGATGGAACGCATCTGGCTGCTTGAACCGCAAGCGGCGCGGGTGTCGGTGTGGGAACGGTCTGCGTCCCCTGTTTGCCCGTCCCTGCCGGGATGTTGAGCTTCATGCCGATGGTAAGGTTGTATGCATTCACATCCGGGTTGGCCGCCTCGAGTTCCGCCAGCGTTAATCCGTTGCGGTAGGCGATCACGATCAGCGTATCGTTGGCTTTGACCACGTACACCCCCGGCGTCGGTGTAATGGTGGGAGCCAGGGTGGCCGTGGGAGCGTCCGGTGGTGTGGCGGTAAGCGTGGGAGCCAGCGTCGCAGTGCGATAGGGGGTTAGTTTTTCCCCTGCCGCGGGCGTTGCTGTTCCTTCGGTTGCAGGTTGCGCACAGGACGCCAGCATTAGCGATGCCACAATGATCAGTAGAACCAGTCGTTTCATACGGTGCATTATACCTGAGTTAATCGCTTGCCCCGCTGAAAGCCCTATGCTAAACTCAACACATGACACCCGAGGAACGTCTCTACCGCGAAGCCCTGGAGGCGATTAACAAGAAGGACCTGCCTGAGGCGCGCAAGCTGCTCACCCAGCTTTTGAAACTCAACCGCGAGTATCCCGATTACTGGCTGTGGATGAGCGGTGTGGTGGAGACACGCAAGGAACGCGTCATCTGCCTGAAGGAGGTGCTCAAACTCGATCCGGGCAACCTTGCGGCGATCCGCGGGTTGCGCCTGGCAGACGAGAACATTGAAGACCCCTCCCCTCTGCCGGGATTGCGCAGCATGAAGCAGGACTGGAAAACAAGCCTGGAAATTGAGACTCCCAAACCGCTTTCCCCAACCCGGGTGCGCAGCAAGATCGCGCTCTGGGCAGTTCTTGGAGTATTGATCGTGGGTGCGGCGACAGCAGGCATCATCCTGGGCACGCGTCCGCGTTATCGCCCGGACGTCTCGACCGCGATGAAATTTTCCCTCACTCCGCCGCCTACCGCCACCACCGGCATCACTCCCTCGCCCACCTTTGCCGGACCCGCTCCGCTATGGACGCTGCTCGATGCCACTTTCACCCCAACCCCGCTCTACGCGGTCACTCCGCACAACCGCACCGAGGCGTACCGCGCTGCAATGAACGCTTATTATAAGAACGATTGGACGCGGGCCTTGGAGTATTTCAAACAGGTGCTCACCACCGAACCGGACTCGCCGGATATCCAGTATTACATCGGCGAAGTTTATCGCTTCCAGAAGTCTTACAAGAACGCTCTCAGTGCCTATGATGCCGCAATCAAGATTGACCCCGCTTTTGCGCCTGCCTACCTCGGCAAAGGCCGCGCCCAGCTTGAGGGTTCCCCTTCCGATCCCGGGAAAGCGGAGTTGAACTTCCAAAAAGCGCTGGAATTGGACCCGCTGATGCACGAAGCCCTGGTCGAACTGGCCAACGTCAGCCTTGCCAGGCAGGACGCCGAAGCCGCACTGGCATACGTTAACCAGTTGGAGGAAGTATCACCGCCATCCTCGTTGATCGAGACTTTCCGCGCCCGGGCGTATCTGCTTCAGGGTCAGGATAAACTGGCGCTGGTCGCCATTGAAAAAGCCAACCGGCTCGATATCACCTCGCTGGAGGTTTACAAGCTGTGGGGGAAGATCCTGCAGGCCAATGACCGCTATGCGGATTCGCTTGAACCGTTGAAAACCTACTTCACTTATATTGAAGATGATCCCGAGGCGGAAATCCTGCTGGCCAAAGCCCACTCCGCTGCCGGCGACCTGGGTCTCGCCCTCGAAACTGTGAACAAGGCCCTTTCAGCCGACAGTAAAATGATCTCTGCTCTGATCTTGCGCGGCGAGATTTACCTGCAGCAGGGAGACATCGAGCTGGCAAAGAAAGATTTCAATAACGCCCTCCTTCTTGATCCCCGCTCCTTTGATGCCAATATCGGGCGGGCGCGCGTCTCCCTCCTCGATGACTACCCCGGCCTGGCATTCGAATATGTGCAGGAGGCTCAGAAAAATGCTGCCAACGCACGCCAGGAAGCCGTTGGTTTGTACTGGAGCGGGGTTTCGCTCATTCGCCTGGGTGAGATCAATCCCGCCATCCGCGATCTGGAAGCCGTTCTGGCGATGCCGGAGGAAGACGTCTCAGACGGATTGCGCGAAATGGTGCTTGAAGCCTACCTGCCGTTGATCACGCCCACTCCCAGCCTGACACCTTCGAAAACCCCCGTTCCCTCCGTCACACCCACACCGGGAAAATCTCCCACGCTCACCCGAACCCCGACCCGTGCTCCCACCCCATGATCCGCCGTGCGTAAAACAGAACTGTTCTTGCTGATCAAAAACCGTAATCTCTCCCGCCAGGTTCACACCCGCCGCGAGCATCGCTTTGCCGTCTATACCGCAACCGCAATCACCGCGCTGGTTTCCCTTGCCCTGGTCGTGACACTGCTGGGCATTGGGATTTTATATTCCCGGATTGCCGGAAACCTGCCCTCCATCGAGGTGCTGCCGGTGATGCTCAATGCGGAGGACGGTGAATTGCTGCAGCCGAGCCGCCTGCTCGATAGTACCGGGCAGGTCATTCTCTTCACCTACCAGGACGCGGGCATCGAGCGCCGGTATCTCTACATCGACCCGCAGAAGGAAGACCACATCAGCCCCCAACTGGTGCGCACGGTGACTGCCGCGCTGGAACCCTCCTTTTGGAAATCGCCGGGGTATGACATCAGGCAATGGAATGCTCCCCAACCGCGCACGATTGCCGAAAACCTGGTGGATGAACTCCTCCTGGATGGCGAACCCCCCTCCGGGTCGCGCAATCTGCGTATGCGCCTGCTGGCTGCCCAGGTGACCGCGCAATACGGCAGGACGCGCGTGCTGGAATGGTATTTGAACAGCGCCTGGTTCGGGCATTACGCCTACGGTGCGGAAGCCGCCGCGCAGTTGTACCTCGGCAAATCCGCCGGCAAACTCACCCTCGCTGAAGCCGCCCTGCTCACCCCCTTGTTGGAAAGCCCCGCCCTCAACCCCCTCGACGCTCCCGATACGGCAGTCAAAGCCCAAAAAGAATTTCTCAAAATAATGCTGGCATCCGGCTCCATCAACGACCAGGAGTACGCGCTGGCGGTCGCCGAAAAGCTTCCTCTGCGTAAATCAAATTCCACACCGGCATCATCGATTG
>DAOUGM010000161.1:0-6167 GCA_034428895.1 Anaerolineaceae bacterium | reverse complement strand
GTAAAAAATAATATGGCTGATAATGAACAAAAATACCAGGAAGCGCTCGACTACCTGTATGGGTTTGTGGATTACAGCCTGACCCGTCAATTACGTTATTCGCCCGACAAGTTCAATCTTGACCGCATGCGTCGTTTGATGAAAATAATGGGTGATCCACATCTGCGTTACCCGGTCATACATGTGGCTGGTACCAAAGGCAAGGGGTCGACCGCCGCGATGATCGCCAGTGTTTTGCGCGAAGCCGGTTTTATGGTCGGTTTGTATACCTCGCCCCATTTGCAGGATTATACAGAGCGCATCCAGGTCAACGGGCAACCAATTTCCCACGAGGAACTGGTCAACCAGGTCGAAGTATTAAAGCCTTGCTTGAGCCAGGTGGAGGGGATCACCACCTTCGAAATCACCACAGCCATTAGCTTTCAAGTTTTCGCTGCGCAAAAAGTGGATATCGGGGTAATCGAGGTTGGATTGGGCGGACGGCTGGATGCGACAAACGTGGTCGACCCACTGGTATCCGTGATCACTTCCTTGTCGTTTGATCATATGAATGTGCTGGGCGATTCGATCACCCAAATTGCCACGGAAAAAGGCGGCATTGTCAAACCCGGGAAACCGGTCGTGCTTGCCCGGCAATGGACAGAAGCCCGCGAGGTTATTGAAAGGATTTGCCAGGAACGCAACGCTCCCCTGGTAGAGATCGATAGGGATTATTTTTTCAGCGAACGTTCCCATTCGCTGACTGGGCAGACCTTCATTGTTTGGTCCAAAGATGAACAGGATCTTATCAACGAGTTCATCTCCAGCGGTGGACGGAATGATTGGAATCCCGAGCAATACAGTATTCCGCTGCTTGGCTTTCACCAGATCGAAAACGCTGCCACTGCCTACGCGGCGATCGAGATCGTTCGCTCCAAAGGCTTCAAAATCACCAAGCGGGATATTTCCAATGGGTTTCGCAAAGTTTCGTGGCCGGCTCGTTTCGAAATCGTAAACGAAAAACCATTGATCATCGTGGATTCGGCTCATAACCAGGATTCGGCATTGAAACTGCGCCTGGCAATGGATGATTACCTCAACGGCAAGCCAATCATCCTGTTATTTGGTGCTTCTGAGGACAAGGACGTGCGCGGCATGTTCGCCAATCTCCTTCCGCGGGTACGGATGGTGGTCGCGACCAGGAGCGAACATCCTCGTGCTATGGAACCGGATATACTGGTAGAATTAGCACAGCAATTTGGAAAACAATCCATTAAGACACTTTCCGTCGAGGAAGGGCTGAAAGAGGCCATACAACTGGCAGGAAAAGACGCCGTGGTCGTGGTTGCTGGGAGTATTTTTATTGCAGCTGCAGTAAGAGGGATTATTTCTAATACAATGAAGTGATTTCACGAAAAAGGATGCCATGAGAGAAGATTGGAAGAAAAGACAGGATAACCCCGACGAGATCAACGCTGCATTGTACCAGCGCACCGATGAGCTCTACCAGGTTAACGATGCCACTCCCGATGAAAACGGGGAGATCTATTGCCCGGTATTGATCATGCGGGATATTGTGGTTTTTCCAAGGATGGTATCTCCCATCTTCGTCACTCCTGGACCCAACCTGGATGCGATCAATCACGTCCAGCAAAAGGGTGGAACGATGATCGCCCTGATCCTAAAGGATAGTGAGATCGAGAAGCCCGTTGCAAGCGATTTTGTTGATATCGGCATCGAGATCGCAGTTGGCAGACTGCTTAGTTTGCAAGACGGCAACGGATCGGCACTCGTGCAGGGACGCCACAGGATCAAGATCACCAAGATCAAGCAGGAAGGTTCATTCATGTGGGCACGCGGAACGATCATTACAGAAAGCCCAACAGTGGACCGGCGTACCGAAGCACTGATGCGCACCACGCGCGATCTCTTCGAGCGTTGCGTGCAGCTGGATCGAACTCTACCCGATGAAGCCCATCTTTTTTCGATCAATATTACCGAACCTGGCTGGCTTGCGGATATGGTGGCGACGGCCATTTCTTTGCCATTTCGAGAACGACTCGATTTGATCAAGATCACCGAACCCAAGGAACGATTGAAGAAGGTTAACTGGCTGCTGGCTCAGGAATTGGATGTTTTACAGCTCGAAGATGAGATCCAAAACCGGGTACAAAGTGAAGTGGATCGCTCGCAGAGGGAATTTTATTTACGCGAGCAGCTTCGCGCCATTCAAACAGAATTGGGTGAAGGTGATGTCTGGTCGCGTGAACTTACGGAACTGAAAACCAAGGTTGAAGCAAAGAAAATGCCTGAAGAAGCCAAAAAACAGGCATATAAGGAGATCGAACGACTGACCCAGATGCCCTCCATGGCACCGGAAGTGGGCATCATCCGCACCTATCTGGATTGGATACTGGACTTACCCTGGGTGGAAGCCACTGAGGATAACCTGGACGTTAAGCACGCCGCCAAGGTACTGGAAGAGAATCATTATGGGCTTGGCAAGGCGAAAGACAGGGTGCTGGAATACATTGCAGTAAAAAGCCTGAAACCCAGGAAGGAACGCCAACCGATCCTGTGTTTTATTGGTCCACCAGGGACAGGCAAAACTTCACTCGGGCGTTCCATTGCTGATGCCCTGGGAAGAAAATTTGTGCGTTTGTCATTGGGTGGTGTGCGGGACGAAGCCGAGATACGCGGTCACCGGCGTACTTACATCGGCGCCCTACCCGGCAGGATCATCCAGACCATGCGCCGGGCTGGATCGGTAAATCCATTGTTCATGCTGGACGAGATCGACAAATTGGGAGCGGATTTCCGCGGGGATCCATCGGCTGCTTTGCTGGAAGTTCTAGATCCTGAACAAAATTTTTCCTTTTCTGATCATTACCTTGAACTCCCTTACGACCTTTCCAAGGTGATGTTCATTACCACAGCCAACAATATCGGCAATATTCCTCCGGCTTTACTCGACCGCATGGAAATCCTTGAATTCCCGGGATATATCGAAGAGGAAAAAGTGGAAATTTCCAAGCGTTTCCTGATCCCCCGTCAGTTGGAAGAAAGCGGCTTTGAAGCGGAAGATATTGTTTTTGAAGACGAGGCTTTGCGCAGGGTCATCCGGGAATACACCTATGAAGCAGGTGTGCGCAATCTTGAACGCGAAATTGGAAAACTTTGCCGCAAGATTGCACGGTTAAAATCAGAGAAGAAACGCTATTCGAATATTCTTACCCATAAATTAGTCGAAAAGTATTTGGGACCGCCTCAATACTTCATGACTGAAGCTGAAAGACAGGACGAGATCGGCGTGGCGACTGCCATTGCATGGACGGAGAACGGCGGAGAGATCATGCCGGTTGAGGTTCTCATCATGGAAGGCAAGGGCAACCTGCAGGTGACCGGACAGATCGGCGACGTGATGCAGGAGTCCGCCCAGGCGGCGCTATCCTACCTGAAATCCAAAGCGACCGAATTAAAGTTGGAACCGGAACTTTTTGAGGAAGTCGATGTTCACATTCACATTCCTGAAGGAGCCATCCCGAAAGATGGTCCCAGCGCGGGCATCACCATCGCCACGGCTTTGATTTCATCTTTTACGGAACGTAGGGTATTCAAAGATATTGGTATGACTGGCGAGATCACTTTGCGGGGGAACATTTTACCCATTGGCGGGGTGCGCGAAAAGATACTTGCTGCCCACAGGAGCGGTTTGAAAACAGTTTTACTGCCGGAGAAGAATGCCAAAGACCTGGTTGAGGTTCCCAAGAAGGTTCGAGACGACCTGAACATAAAATTCGTGAAGCATATGGATGAAGTGCTCAAGGTGGCACTACATACAGAACAAGTAAAAACGAATCGGTCACTACAGCAAACGAGATCCAAAAAACGGAAATCCAAGAAGCAGGAATGATAAAAAACGGTGAGGAATTTTCCTCACCGTTTTTATATCTGAAAAATGATCATTCCGGATTACTGGACTTGTTTTTTTCGGTTTGAAGGGCCAGGATCCCGTTTTTAACCTGGTTCAAGGTTTTTTCAAGTTCTGCCTGAAGGTTGGTCAAGGTCTCAAGCACATATACATCCGCTTCCTGCTTAGTTTGTTCGCCCTCCAACCTTGCCTGGGCAACGATTTGATCTGCCCTCGTCTGGGCAGACTGCGTGATGGGCGCGTTTTCTACCAACTTTTCACTTTTTTCACGCGCCAGTGCGATCGTACGGTTGGCTTCTTCCTGTGCCTGGGCAAGAATTCGATCGCGCTGGGCAAGGAGCTGCTGGGATTTCTTGATCTCGTCCGGGATGGTGATGCGCATCTGATCGATCAAATCGAGCATGCGGTCCTCATCGACGATGACGCTGTGTGTAAACCAGATTGGTTTACTTTCGTTAAATAATTCTTCCAATCGATCGACCAAGTGTAAGATATCCATACACGCACTCCTACGAATTATTATAACGAAAAACGAAAATAATACATCACAATATTTACAACTTGTCAGACACGACCAAGCCAATTTCTCCCAGCAAGCGATATTTGGCGTCCAATGCTGCCTTCACTTCGACCGGGACCATGGTTGTTACATCTCCACCCAGCGAGGCAATTTCACGCACTGTGGATGATGAAAGGAAGGTGGTTTCTTCGCTTGTGATCAGCGCCATGACTTCGACATCAGGTTCCAGCCTGTGGTTGGCTAATGCCATGCGAAATTCGTATTCGAAATCGGAAAAGACGCGTAAACCGCGAATCATTAATTGCGCGCCGATCTTCTTGCAGAAATTTACCGTAATTCCACTGTATCCAGTGACAATGATCTTTGGGTTGGATTCAAATACATGTTTTGTCATTGCCAGCCGTTCTTCAGGACTAAACAAAAAGTTCTTGAGCGGTTTATCGTATACCGCCACAACCAATTGGTCGACGATCTTTGATGCACGGTTGGCAATGTCGATATGCCCATTGTGAATGGGGTCGAATGATCCAGGAAAAACGGCTTTAATCATGTAATCTCCTAACTTAAATCGCTTGGTGTATCAGCCCATAACTCCTTGAGTTTTTGGGCTAATGGTAGGTGTTCATTTTTTTCAAGTAGTGGATCGTCCTTGAAGATTTCTTCAGCATAATGGCGTGCTTTTTCGATCAAATGGATATCGGTGATGCTTGCCATACGCAAGTCGGCAAACCCAGATTGCCTGTAGCCGATAAAATCGCCTGGTCCGCGTTGTTCCAGATCTCGTTCAGCCAGGATGAACCCATCATTTGTTTCGGTCATCACTGCCAGCCGTTCATTTTCAAGCGCATCCTCATTATCCGGGATGAGCAGGCAGTACGCCAGGTCGCTTCCTCTTCCAACCCTGCCGCGCAGCTGGTGAAGCTGAGCCAGGCCAAAGCGGTTGGCGCCTTCGATCATCATCACCGTGGCGTTGGGTATATCGACACCCACCTCGATCACGGTCGTTGAAACCAGGATATCAAACTCTTTTTCGCGGAACTTTTTCATAACGTTTTCTTTTTCATCGGCAGGCATTCTGCCATGCAAGAGGCCGAGTTTTAAGTGGGAAAAAACCTCTTCCTGCAAATATGGATGTTCGTCTGCCGCAGCTTTTTGCTCCTCATCGTCCCCTTTTTCGATCAAAGGATAGATGATGAATGCCTGGTGACCTTTGGCAATTTCACCATTGATGATTTGATATGCCCGTTCCCGGGCGAAGGGATGGATGATTTCCGTCTTCACCGGCAAACGACCGGCAGGCATTTCATTGATGATCGAAATATCCAAATCGCCAAAGATCGTGAGGGCGAGAGAACGGGGTATGGGTGTGGCACTCATCACCAGTAAATGCGGATTCTCACCCTTTTGCCGCAAGGCTGACCGCTGAGTGATACCGAATCTATGCTGTTCATCAATGATCGCCAATTGAAGATTATTAAATTTTACCGGATCCTCAATCAGGGCATGGGTACCAACCAGTATTTTGATCGATCCATCCTGGCAGCCGGCATCGATCTCTTCTCTTTCCTGGGTAGAGGTATCGCCGGTGAGCAACCGGATCGCCGATGCAGGAAGTGAGGGGGCATTTTCGTTGTCAGATACCAGAACATTCTGCAATGAATGGAAATGTTGTTCGGCGAGAATGCCCGTAGGAGCCATGAATGCAGTTTGTCCGCCATGTGAGTTGACTGCCAGTGA
>DAOUGM010000160.1:0-7662 GCA_034428895.1 Anaerolineaceae bacterium | reverse complement strand
TCCTTTGAGCAGCGCGAGAGCGATGAATATCCCATTCCCGGAACTGCGCGCCTGATCATTCATGACGGCGAATACGTTGAAGCCGGACAGCCGCTGACCGAGGGTTCGATCAATCCGCATACGATTCTGAAGATCAAAGGTCGCGAAGCAGCCCAGGTTTACCTGTTGACCGAAGTTCAAAAAGTATATCGGGCTCAAGGTCAGAACATCAACGACAAGCACTTCGAGGTGATCATTCGCAAGATGATCGGCAAAGTTCAAGTGCTTCGCCCGGGAGATTCCGCCTTACTGCCGATGGACGTGGTGGACAGGCTGGTGATCAAAAAAGTGAACGAGCACCTGGTCATGGAAGGAAAACAACCCGCCAAATATGCAGAAATATTACTGGGTGTAACCAAGGCTTCACTGAGCACCGAATCATTCCTGTCCGCAGCCTCCTTCCAGCACACGATTAAGGTGCTGGCCGGAGCAGCCATCGCCTCAGCGGAAGATCCGCTGTATGGATTGAAGGAAAACGTGATCATCGGTAAATTGATCCCGGCTGGAACCGGTTTTGTTCATGGAAGGTTCTCTCCGCCACCCGAGCAGCCCGTTGAAGAAGCAGCGCCCGTAGAATCAGGGACAGCTGAAACGACTTCAACGGAATAATAAAAACAATTCACAAACTTGACAACACCCCGGTTTATCTGAACCGGGGTGTTTTGATGTGTAAAGGCGGGAATTAATCTTAAAGATCGGACAGGTTTTTGTGACGTAGTGTACACTTAAGGGCGTGAAAAAATGTATGCAGGAGTAGAGCGATGGAAATGGGCCTTGTAAAAAAAGTGGATATTGACCATGAAATGCAGCAATCCTACCTGGATTATGCAATGAGCGTGATCGTTTCACGCGCACTGCCCGATGCCCGGGACGGATTAAAACCCGTTCAGCGACGCCTCCTGTACGCAATGTATGACATGGGATTGCGTGCCGACTCTGCATATAAGAAATCGGCAAGGATCGTTGGTGAAGTATTGGGCAAATACCACCCTCATGGGGACCAGGCGGTTTATGAAGCGATGGCGCGGCTTGCTCAAAACTTTTCCATGCGTTATGAGTTGGTGGATGGGCAGGGTAATTTTGGCAGTGTGGACGGCGATCCTCCAGCGGCAATGCGCTACACCGAAGCCCGTCTGACCTCCTTCGCGTTGGACTTGTTGAACCAGATCGACCGCGACACGGTGGATTTTGATCGTAATTTCGACGATTCGCTCAATGAGCCCTCGGTTCTGCCGGCGGCAATTCCTAACCTGCTGGTAAACGGCGCTTCAGGCATAGCGGTGGGCATGGCCACCAGTATTCCACCGCACAACCTTGGTGAGGTGATCGATGCCCTGGCGTTCATGCTTGAACACTGGCAAAAATTGGATGATATCAACATTGGCGACTTGATGAAATTCATCCAGGGGCCTGATTTTCCCACAGGCGGGATCATTTTACAGGAACACGAGCAGAACGAAATACAGGCTGCATATGCCACCGGCAAAGGAAGGATCACGCTGCGCGGCAGGGTAAACCTGGAGGAAATGTCCAGGGGAAAAAGCCGCATCATTATTACCGAGCTGCCATATATGACCAACAAATCGGCATTGATCGAACGCATCGCCGAATTAACCCGCGAAGGAACGCTGGAGGGGATATCGGACTTGCGTGATGAATCCGACAGGCAGGGCATGCGCATAGTTATTGAACTGAATAAATCTGCTGAAGCCGAGGGAGTCTTGCGCGAGCTCTATAAACGCACACCGCTGCAGGTTACCTTCAGCATCAATTTGCTGGCCCTGGTCAATAACGAACCGAGACTGCTGACCTTGAAGCAGGCGTTGAAGGTGTTTCTCGAACACCGCATTGAGGTGATCAAGCGCAGAAGTGAATACGACCTCAAAAAAGCCCAGGAAAGAATTCACGTCCTGGAAGGGCTGTGCATTGCATTGAAGAACCTGGAAGAAGTTATTGCCACCATCCGGAGATCGGCGGATAGTGAGGATGCCCGGGAAAAACTGATCAAAAGGTTTAAATTGTCTGTCATCCAGGCCAATGCCATCCTGGATATGCCGTTGAAACGCCTCGCTGCCCTCGAAAGAAAGAAGATCGAACTGGAATATAAAGACCTGGTCGAATTGGTAAAGGAATTGCAGGCGGTTCTGAAATCCCCGGTCAAACAGCGGCAGACAGTGGAAACGGAACTCAAGGAAGTAAAGGCGAAATATTCCGACCGGCGAAAAACGCAGATCGTGAACTTAAAACAGGGTAAAGTGGCGTCTGATCTCCTGACGGTAAAGGACGTCACTCCGGTCGAGACTGTGTGGGTGGCAATGAACGCAGAAGGAAAGGTCGGTAAATTGCATTCCACCAAGCCGCCGAGGATGAGCGGAAAAGAAGCTCCACAATTTCTCATTCGCACTGATTCACACCAGACGCTGTACGTGGTTAGCGCAGATGGGCAGGCGGCGGCGATCGCCGTTCAATCATTGCCCACTGTGGAACAGGTCGACGATGGTGTGGAATTCTATAAGGTGACAGCGCTACGGGAAAAAAGATTGCCCGTTGCAGTGTTTACCATGCCCCTTGAAATTACCCTCGATCTGTGTGTACTAACCCTCACCAGACAGGGAATGATCAAAAAGACCCTGGCGACTGAATTGAGGGGACCCTCTTCGGATTTATTCACCCTTGTTAAAGTCAATGATGGCGATGAGCTTGTCGAAGTTAATTTTGTCAAGGATGCATCCCAATACCTGGTGGTCAGTAAAAAGGGAATGGCGATACGCTTCGAAGGGACAGAAGTACGTGCCATGGGTCTGATTGCTGCCGGGGTAAACGCCATTAAACTCGCCCCCGAAGATGATGTGGTGGGGATGGCCGAATTGATGGGAAAAGGCGAAATCGTGCTGGTCGCTTCCAATGGACTTGGATGGCGCATTGAACTGGACGGGTTCCCGGTTCAGGGCAGGTACGGTCAAGGGGTAATCGGTTGCCGCCTGGAACCAGGCGTCGACCTGGTGGGTGTGGTTTATGGAAAAAAGAATTATCAGTACTCGCTGCATTTCAAAAAGGCGGCTGCCAAAGTATTCCGCATCGATGGGATCGATGTCACAAAGCGGGCAGGTAAGGGTGGAGTACTGGTCAACCTGGCTGCAAATGACAGGGTCGTTGCGCTCAAAAAAACCTCCGATTTCGGTGAGTGAAATCGGAGGGTGCCAGGTCAACTGATCGTGTAATAACAATAATGATATACAATCTTGCCATCTTTTAGTCCGATGGTATCGTTGCCGTCCCTGACTTCTCCCCTGTAGGAACTGCAAGTCCAGGTGTAGTGAATGGTGTTGCCATTCACCTCTTTTGATGTGATCTTGAATACCCCATCGTTGAGCTGGTTCATCAACATCTGGGCAAAGAAAAAGCGTACATTACCATTTCCCTGGACGGTTGATTGTGGAGTGACCAGAACTGCATTGCTCGAATAATAATCGATGATGGGCATGTATTGCATTGTGTTGAGGCACTGAAACAAATTGGTTAATGGATCGGATGTGCTGGGTGGTTGTGCCGCCGGCCAATAATAATTGGCGATCTCATTCCATACCGGAAGCAAGCTTTTACGAGAATAATCCCAGGAATAGAAGTTGGCAGCGGTCAACCCGAGCGATTTGGCGGTGTCGAGAAAGATCTTTGTATCTGATGCTGTTGGAGCCCAGCCGTCCTGACCAAATGCCGGCCCGGTGGGAATAATTGGACGCCAAGGAGTGATGGCTTTAAATTCCGTGACGCTTCGTTTCAGATCGTAATCGGGATTGTGCGCCTGCATCCAATAAACCTGCGGCATGTTAATGTCGCATTTTTCCAGAAAAGCCGTCCAGGGGAAGAGGCCGTGATAGGACGGCCAACGGTATGAGCTTAAAGCCACTTGCGTATTTGGAAGCCCCTTCCGCAGTTGCGTCATGAACGTGCGCGCAACCGCATCGCGTCCGGCAGCCTGATATTCAATTTCCGCATCGATGACATACCCATCGAGCGCAAACTTCTTGGTTTGCGAGATGGCGATGTTTGCCTCGCCGATCGGGTCGTAACCGTAAACATAGTGCCAGCCCCATACCTGAATGCCTTGAGAGCGGAGTGCATCCACCACGGGCATCACCAGGTCCTTGCCGGTGCTGTCCACATTATATGGGCGGGTATCGTTTGCGATTTTGATCAGCACATGAGAAAAACCGGCCGCTTTGGCAACACTCCCTATGGTTGCGGCGTTTCCCCCCTCGCAATTTGGGATCTTCCAGATCATCATTCCTTTTCCCTGTAGTGTCATGGCCGTCTCCTATTTTTCGGTCCTGTTATCATTGACCGGGTGTTAAGTTTCCTTCCAAACCCAACTGGGGTGCAATTGTGCGCATTGCCTGGATAACGAAATCGCAATGGTCCCAGAGGGGAACGCCAAACTCTTCAGCACCGCGCGCGATCTCCTCTCGATTCGCTCCCGCTGCAAAGGCTTTATCTTTCCATTTTTTCTTTACCGAGGATGATTCCAGGTCATACAAAGAACGGGATGGCCGCACAAGGGCGACGGCAGTGATTAGCCCGGTGATTTCGTCACACGCGTAAAGACCTTTTTCGAGTAACGTGGTGCGCGGCAGGTTCAAATGCTCGCCGTGGCAGAGGATGGCATGCACGATCTCTTCCGGCACACCTTTCTCACGCAGAATCGGGGTGCCTGCCAGGGGGTGCTGTTCTGCCGTTGGGTGGATCTCCCAGTCGAAATCATGCAAAAGGCCTGTGATGCGCCAGATATCCACGGGTTCACACAATTTTTCTGCGTATGCGGCCATGGCACTCTCTACCGCAAGCATGTGGTTGACCAGGTTATCATTTTTTACATATTCTTTTACGATCGATAGCGCATATTCCCGGTTAATCATTTTCTCATCCATTCAAATCTGTTTTAGCAAATATGGGTTCCGGATTCCCCAAGACGGGCAGAGGGTGAGAAACCCAAACCTGCCAGACTGCTACCAGCGTGGCGGGCAATTCCCGCAGGCTCCAGAAGCGCAAGGAGTGTGTGTGATATTGCCGCAGATCGGCGGCCACCCCGTTGACCGAGATTCCCATTCCCTGGCAGGTAAACAATGCCCTCGGGAGGTGGTAACGCTGGGTCACCAGGATCGCTTGCTGCAGCCCGAAAATTTCCTTTGCCCGGTAACAGGTGTCGTACGTTCGCCTGCCTGCGTAATCAAGGACGATGGCATCTTCAGGAACACCCATGCTCATGGCATATTCCTTCATGGCAGCCGGCTCGTTGTAGTCCACAAAGCGGTTATCGCCGCTCATGAGGATCTTTTCCACCTTGCCTGCCTGGTAGAGCCCGACCGCTGTGGCCACCCGATCTTTTAGTACCGGGGAAGGGGTTCCATCGTGCAGAAGGCCGGCACCAAATACTACGGCTGCTCTCGATTGCGGCACTTCAGTTGGCTGAAATACCTTTCCGCGCGATGTCACGGCGGTGATCAGGCGCGGGACGCCGAACACCAGGATTGCCAGGATCAACACCCATATGCAAAGTCTTAATATCATGTTAAATATCTTCTTTACCATAGCAAGAATTGTACCAGTTTAGAAAACCGGATCGATTTTTAGGCAATCGCTTGACGACACCCAAAATGATCGAATATCCTTTCAATCGATGTAATTTGTTGCTCCGAATCTAGATGCGATTGGTCCATTCAGGCGCAGCATATTTAGTTCGCAGTAATTCGTTCGCCAACCCCAGTTCATACTCGGTCGGAAATGAAGACACCAGCTGGATGTTGAATTCCGAGGAGAAACCTTCGATAAATGCTTCTTCGGCGGTGCGTATTGAAATTACTTTTCCCAAAACGTTTTCCAGTGTAACCGCGTGTGCAATGAGTTTTTCCGCCGCAGCTTGCCTGGCTTGTGAACTCCCGTATTTGAGGACCTGTGTAATACGGGTCAGGTCGCCGAACAACGGCAGCGACCCGTGCTGTAGCAATCCGCCGTATTTGCGC
This sequence comes from Anaerolineaceae bacterium, assembly GCA_034428895.1. Classification (GTDB taxonomy): domain Bacteria; phylum Chloroflexota; class Anaerolineae; order Anaerolineales; family Anaerolineaceae; genus UBA6107. Next base: position 1,606 of record DAOUGM010000160.1, on the reverse strand, counting down.
GCCTGGGCGGAACCGATGAGTTTCTTCCCCTGGGCGGTGATCTCGTAATTGGATGGCGTTTCAAAACAAACCGGATTTGGCATCGCCGAGGTCATTCCTGTTTGATATTCCCTGTCACCGTTGGCAGTGACTCCCAGAATCTTCAACGCCATGAGCAAAGCGCGAGAAATGGTACGGTAGCTTTCCAAGAGGTTTCCGGTTAATCTGGGTTCATCGAGGGGGGCGGTAATGGAATAGGTCAATTCATCCACGTGCAGAATGGCACGTCCGCCGGTCGGCCTGCGCACCAGGTCCCAGTTTTTGTCTCGTAAAAGTTCGAGGTCAACGTCCAAATACGGTTGGGCGAACCCCAACGATAATGCGGCAGGTTCCCAACTATATAGCCTAAGCGTGGGTGGGGCAAGTTTCGAAGCCGTGGATTTCAACAATGCTTCATCCAGCGCCATGTTCCAGGCGCCGCGATTGCTTTCGGATCGGATCAATCGCCAGGTAGCAGACATGATCTTCCAATTCTACTATAGAGATCAGTCGAATAACTTGAGTAATCAATTGAACCACGAGTAAATCAACAAAATTGATAGGTGGTGGATCAAGGTTTAGTCAAAATTTATTTCAACCCGCAAAAGAAGATGTTACAATCCATTTATAAGCGGAAATTATTTTTCTTGTGAATTCGATAATTCATACTGATTTTGGTAGATTTAGATAGAATTACTATCGCCGTGTAAGAAATCCCTTATTCACAGATAAAATAAGCCGTTTGAAAGACGCTTTGTTTTACATTCTTTTCATCAAAAATTGAAAATAGAACCACTCTGAGGATCTTGGAATATGGCTGTGAACTGCACACCGGAAAATGGAAAAGTGAAATCGACCCGACCGACCATCGAGATTGTTTTGCCGGATGGGAGAGTATACACAGGTAATCGCGGTTCCACGCTGGCGGGATTATTGAAACTATTACCCGAATGGGACAATCCGTCGGTCATGGGCGCAGTGGTCAATGGAGAATTACGGGAACTCACATATACAGTGGAGATGGATGCGCGTGTTCGTCTCGTCACAATGGAAGATGATGACGGTGCGCGCATTTACCGCAGATCCATCACCTTTCTGCTGGAAGCTGCTTTTGAAGATTTGTTTCCTGGCGTACTAATGACCCTGGATCATTCCGTCTCGGCTGGCGGCTATTTTTGCCAGATCGCAGACCGAGAACCGTTGACCGAGGATGATCTGCAACGTCTGCTTGCACGCATGCGGGAAATAGTCGATGCCGATCTGCCGTTCGAACGACAACTGGTTCCATTGAATGAGGCGATCGCCTATTTTGAATCCAAGGGATTGAACGACAAGGTTCAATTACTGAAATACCGGCAAAAGGAATACCTGGTGCTTTACCGGCTGGGAGATCACCAGGATTATCATCACGGCTACATGGTACCCTCCACCGGGTATTTGCGCTGGATTGGTCTGGAATCGGTCGGAGAAGGATTCGTACTGCGCTTTCCGCGGCGCGGATCGCCCAAAACCATCGAACCCATGCCCAGGTACCCCAAATTGTTAAGTACGTTCCGCCAGTATGGATATTGGCTGCAGCGTTTGGGGA
>DAOUGM010000159.1:0-27756 GCA_034428895.1 Anaerolineaceae bacterium | reverse complement strand
CAGGCCGGTTTTCCATTCCATTTCGACCGGTTCCACGGCGTTCTTGGTGGCGAAACCGGTCAGGTTCAGCCCGCTGACAGCGGCGGCTTGCACCACGGCGTTCACCAACCCGGGCGCGGGTTCCGGCAGGACGCCGAATATGGGTACGTTTTCCCCCGCCAGCACCACGGTCGGAGCGAGCGCAGCGGTCAGCGCGGTGGTGTGCCAGTGCCAGTCGAAGCGTTTGCGTTCCATGACAGAGGCAAATTTTCCAGCCTTTTCCTTCCCCCACAGCCAGGACGCCCACAGGCTGCACAGCGTCCAGAAAGCCTGGTTGGGGCGTGGGAACACGGTGATGACGCGCTCGACCTTGATCTTCTGCGATTCGCGCGCCAGGTCACGCACCCTGCCGGGGTAAAGGCAGATACCCGTCGCGGCGGGCAGGTCGGGCCAGGTGGTGATCTCCACTGGTTGGGTGAATACCGACCAGGCGTCGACGGCCTGTTCGAGTTCCATCCACAGGTTCTTTTCCAGGTAAAGCGGAGGGGTGCTCAACTGGCGCGGACGTTCGCGTTCCTGCGGCCACGCCCAGATGGTATTCCCAGCGTCCAGCACCGAAAGCATCAGCGCATGCAGCAGGTCGCGCCGGCGCCCAGTGAGCGACATACCTTCGATCTTATTCATCAGGGTGAAGAGGACATAGAGCGGGCGGGAGGGGTAGACCGAGAGGGCTTCCTCCACGGCGGCACGGTCTTCGGAGCCGCCGCCGAGCACCCGTTCCAGGGCGCGCGAGCGGTGCAGCCGGTCGGCACGCTGCAACTGCTGAACCTTGAGCACGTCCTCGTCAGTGATGGGGTGTTCGCCGGAATCGCCGCAGGTGGGGCAGCGGTAAAAGCGTGCGTGGGGTGCGGGTTCGCCGCGGCGCCAGAGGAAAGCCGACGCCTGCACCGGTTCACCGCAGCTGGCGCACGCGGTCCGGTACATCTCGCGGATCGCGTTTTCGAGGCGTTCCTCGCCTTTTTTCTGCGATGCCAGTTCGACCACCGCCGAGGTGAGTTCCTCGCGCGTTGGCGCACCGGCCAGCATGCGCAGTTCGAAGGCGGTCACCGGGTTGTTGCAGGCTGTCAGCAACCGGTAGCCCGCAGACGCGACCTCCAGCGCCATGCGCGGAGATGCTCCCAGCGGATCGAGCAGCAGGGCAGCGCGAGGGGCGTTATGCTCCAGCCAGCCGCGCATGATACCCGCGGGATCAGTGGGCAGGAAGCGCTCCAGCGGAACGGCGGTTGCCGTACCATCGGGATCGATGTAGATGATTGGTCGGACTGGGCTCATCCATTTTATGATAGCCGAAATGACCGGGAATTCAAACAATGAATATTAAAAAGGATCGAGCGATACCTTTTTTTGGTATCGCTCGATCGTTCTTTCCACAGGAGGCAGGAATATTCAGCGCAGGGCGGCGTTTTCGCGGATGGCCGGGATGTGGCGGCGCACATGTTCGATGGCTTCGGTGGGGTAATCGTAGTCTTCCAGCTCGCCGGTGTTGTAGCGGTTGTACGAGGAAAGGTCGAAGTGCCCATGACCGGAGAGGTTGAAGAGGATCACCTTCTTCTCGCCGGTCAGTTTTGCTTCCAGAGCTTCGTCAATGGCGCTGCGGATGGCATGGGCGGATTCCGGCGCGGGCAGGATGCCCTCGCTGCGGGTGAAGAGCAGGGCGGCTTCGAACACCGCGGTCTGCTGCACCGCCACGGCTTCGATCAAGCCCGCGTCGTAGAGCGCGGAAAGCTGGGGTGCCATGCCGTGGTAGCGCAGCCCACCGGCGTGGATGGCGGCGGGGATGAAATCGTGCCCCAGGGTGTGCATCTTAACCACGGGTGCCATGCAGGCGGAGTCGCCATAATCGAAGGCGTACAAACCCTTTGTTAATGAAGGGGTCGCGGTGGGTTCGACCGCCAGCAGGCGCGTGCGCTGACCGTTCTTGAGGTTCTCGCGCAGGAAGGGGAAGGCGATGCCGGAGAAGTTCGACCCGCCGCCCACGCAGCCAATGACCACGTCGGGGTATTCCCCCGCCAGGTCCATCTGCTTGAGGGCTTCCTCGCCAATGACCGTCTGGTGCAGCAGCACGTGGTTGAGCACCGAACCCAGCCCGTATTTCTTGACACCCTTGGAAGCAGCAGCCGCTTCCACCGCTTCGGAGATTGCGATTCCCAGTGAACCGGGGTTGGCAGGATTTTCCTCCAGTAATTTGCGCCCGCTCGCCGTGCGCTCGCTGGGGCTGGCGAACACCTGCGCGCCGTAGGTTTCCATCAGGTAGCGGCGGTAGGGTTTCTGGTCGTAGGACACGCGTACCATATAGACCTCGAGGTCCAGGCCGAAGAACTGGCACGACATGGCCAGCGCCGATCCCCACTGCCCGGCACCGGTTTCGGTGGTCATGGCGCGGGTGCCGGCGATCTTGTTGTAGAACGCCTGGGGGAGGGCGGTGTTGGATTTGTGGCTGCCGGAGGGCGATACGCCTTCGTATTTGAAATAGATATGCGCCGGGGTGGCGAGGGCTTTTTCCAGGCGGCGGGCGCGGATGAGCGGCGTGGGTCTCCACAACTTATAAGCTTCGCGCACCTCCTCCGGGATGGGGATGTAGCGATCGGTGGCGACTTCCTGCTCGATCAACCCCATGGGGAAGAGCGCGGAGAGGAAATCGGGGGTGACCGGCTGCATGGTGGCGGGGTTGAGCACGGGCGCGGGGGCGACCGGCGAATCGGCGGCGATGTTGTACCAGAAGCGCGGGATGTCGCTTTCGTTCAGCAGGTATTTGGTGATTTCTTCCATTTTGGTCTCCTTTTCTATTTGTCTGCTTCTGGACGGGTTGTTAAATAAACAAAGCCCGTCCCCACCTGGGGACGGACCTTTCAAGTCCGCGGTGCCACCCCGGTTAAGCGGCTCCCGATGAATAAAAAATCCCCGGAGATTGCTCCCGGAGATCGGATTTGCCAGCTTCACTCGTTCCGGGTACGGCAGAGACTCTGCTTATACCCTCGCCTGGTAACGGCGGCTTCCGGCGGCGGTTAATGGCTTGCGCGTTCACCTCGCGGCTCGGAGGTCCATTCAAGATCATTGTGCGTGCGGGGTTTCACCGTTTCCCGCTCTCTGTGGCGCCTGGATGACCTTTACTCGTCCTCGTCACGGCCTTTGGTATTTGGTTTTGAATGATTATAGGCGGATTGGGGAAAAAGTCAAGAGAGTAGAGCGGTATGTGTGAAAAATCACTTATATATCAAGAAACAAAAATGATGCACCACGAGCGCACTCTACGTCTAAATTTGGCTGAAATACTCCACTTCGATCCCCCCGGAGGTTTCGTTCTCGTTCCTGCCCAGGTAATCCCCCAATTGCGGTAATACTTTAGCAATTTCCTCTGCCATCCGCTGGGCGACCCGCCGCACGGCGAAGTGCGCGTTGGGCGCGCTGCGCAATCGAATGAAGTGCACCAGGCTGCGCAGGTTGGCAGCGAGCAGCAGGCGGCGGTTGAAGCCGTTGGGCACTACGTATGAGGCCAGCATGGGATCATATTCCTCCAGCGCGAGATAGGTCTCGCGCGTCTGCTGCATGGCGGCGTGGTACAACTCTGATGCGCCGGCGTCGGATATCAAGCGCGGGGTGGCGTAGCCCAGGCGCGCATTTAGGGTTTGCGGGGTCTGGGTCATCATGCGGTGGCGCTTGACCTCGAAGTAGGCACCCTGGTCCATCAGCAGGTCGAAGGTGAAGACGGCGTACTCCAACTCTCGCGCGGGGATGGTGTGGGCATCCAGGTCGCCCAGCAGGCAGTAGAGCAGGTCGCTTTTCTCTTTGGCAGAAGCCAAACGCACCCGCTCCAACGCTTGCGCATAGTCAATATTCTGCTCGCGGTAGAGGGAGGCTGCCAGCAAGCAGTCGATGGCATCCTGTGGATAGTCCACCAGGGTGCACCAGTCCACTGGCGTTTCGGGCGGAGAGACCTTCACTGCGGAGAATTCGTTGCACACTTCGCGCAGGTAGGGGATCTCGCCCGCGTATTTCAACAAGGTCGGTACCGACTGGCGGGCGGCTTCCTTGATCTGTGCGCCGATCTCGCGCACCTCGCGCAGGCGGTGGGTGAGCATCTTGCCGAGGGCGTGTTCCAGGGCGCGGGCGTTAATGGTCACGCCCACGTTGGCCAGCGAAGCCGCCGGCAGCAGGTAGCGGCAGGCATCCACCGCCTGTGAACGCAAGCGCCGCGCACGCTGGCTTTGGCTTTCATTTTCGTTGATGGGGGTCGACGCGGCGAGGTAGAGCGTGACGGATTCGATGCACGCCCGGTAGGTTTCGAACAGGTGGGAACAGGTTTGAACGTAACGTTCTTTCAAAATTGGATCGGTCAATTCCGGCGGGACAAAGAAAGCATCCGCTTCCCAGGTTTGGTAACGGGTGGATTTTTCGGTATAGGATGCCAGGCGGTTGGACTCGAGGGATTCGACCGCGAGGCGCGAGATGTTCTCCACGGCAATGTGCAGCACGGCGTGTTCGGCCACGGAGGAGTGTCCGTATCCCACCACCCATTTTTCATTGAACTCGGCGCTGCTGGTGTCGGTGAGCTCGGCCGCGATCTGGCGGAAGGATTCCGGGGAGCGCGAGGTCTTGGCAAAGGTCACCGCGATCGTCTCCGGTGGGAGCTTCTGGGGATCGAGCAGGTAGACTTGCCGTTCGCGGCTCATCAGGTTAAGAGTCTCCGGGTAGTTTCCACATCCTGTGTGATCTGCGTGATCAACGCCTGGCTGTCGGGGAATTTTTGTTCGGAACGCAAGTACTCATGAAATTGCAGGCTGAGGTATTTATCATAAAATTGTTCACTGGTATCCAGCAAATAGGGTTCCACGCGAGGGGCTGGCAGGGGGGAATCGAAGGTTGGGCGCACGCCGACGTTGGTTACCGCCAGGTAAGCCTTGCCTTCAACGAAAGCGCGGCAGGCGTACACGCCGATGGCGGGCAGCAGGCGCTCGGGGGGTACGGCAACGTTGGCGGTGGGAAAGCCCAGCTTGCTGCCGCGGTGTTCGCCGTGCACCACCTGGCCGGCGAGGGTGTACGGCCTTCCGAGGAAGCGGTTGGCTTTGACAATATCTCCATTGTGCAGCAGCTTGCGGATTCTGCTGGAGGAAATATTCTCTCCTCCGTCCTTGACCGGATCGACAACCTCAACCTCGTAACCGATCTCTTTTCCGATTTCGGTGAGGTAGGCAACGGTGCCGCCGCGGTCTTTACCGAGAGTGAAGTTATGCCCGGCAAGCAGGTGCCGCAGGTCGATGCTGTCCTTCAAGCCCAACATAAAACTCCTGGCATCGATATCGGCCAGCGCCTGTGTGAATTTCAGAACGATCACTTCATCCACACCGAGGGATTTGATCAATTCCACACGCTCTTCGATTGTCGAAAGGGCATTGCCTGCAGTAACGCGCTTAAAAAACACCCCGGGTAATGGATCGAAAGTGAGGGCAACCGCTTTACATGCCGATTGGCGGGCGCCGTTGACCAGGTGATCGAAGAGCGCCTGGTGTCCGCGGTGGACGCCGTCGAAGGCGCCAATGGCTGCCCAGGAACCATGAATATTCTTTTCTCGAAGAACCTCGATGAAATCCATAGACTTTAATTATATTGATAAGCGCGAATGCTTCAAGGCAGCAAATCCCCCTCACGCAGAGGGGGATGCAATTTATGAGAAAAACACCTTTTTCGGCTGCCACTCCATGGTGGCTTCGTCCAGTTCCATGAGCGCGACCAGTTCACCCTGTTCGCTCACACCGCAAACCTTTAATTTTTCCTTGTTTTCCGCGGGAATGCGGTGACCGTGGCGTATGGCTTCCACCTGGTTCTGATCGAGTTCAATGGTCGGCCAATCGGAAAGGGCTTCCGCGGCGGGGATGAGGTACTGGTACCAGGTGCCGTTGGCAAAGGCTTCGTTGAGCTTGCGCAGCGGCACGGCGTCGCGCAGGGTAAAGCGTCCACTTTTGGTGCGGCGCAGTCCGGTCAATGTGGCTCCGCAACCCAGGCGTTCGCCCAGGTCGTTGACCAGTGAGCGCACGTAAGTGCCCGAAGAACAATTTACATCAATGACCACTTCCGGCGGAGCCCATTCGAGCAGCTCCAGGCTGTACACGTTGATGATGCGGGGTTCAAGTTCGACTTCTTCGCCCTTGCGCGCCAGTTCGTAAGCCTTGTGCCCCTGGACTTTCACCGCCGAGTAAGGGGGCGGCACCTGTTCGATCTGACCGACGAACTTTTGCAGTTCGGTGTCGAATTGTTCTTCCGTTACGTTCACCGGCGATGAGGATGTGGTTTTTCCATCGGCATCGTAGGTGTCGGTGGTGGTGCCCAGCATGATCACTGCCTGGTAGCGTTTGTCCGAAGCGGAGACATACTCGCTCAAACGCACTGCAGGACCGACCAATACCACCAGCACTCCCGAGGCGCGCGGATCGAGGGTCCCGGTATGTCCGGCGCGGCGGATGTTCGAACCCTTGCGGATCACCTGCACCACATCGTGAGAGGTCATGCCCACCGGTTTATCCACCACCAGAACTCCCGAAATGGCATTCTTTACATCAAACTCCGGGTTTGTATTCATGGCTGCTCCGTTCCTGTTGCATTATTAATAAATTCTTGCGGATCATTCTCGATGTGGTCAAGATAATCACGCGTCACTGATAATATTTTCTGTTTTACTTCTTCCATCGTACCGTCGAGTTCCACTCCTGCCGCGGCAGGATGACCTCCTCCATTAAAACCGGCGGCGATTCCGGCTACGTTCAAACCAGGCCGAGCGCGCCAGCTTACTTTTACTTTGGTCAGGCTTTGTTCGACAAATAGCACGGCTATATCGATATCCTCGATGCTCGAAAGGATATTTGTCAAGTCGGCGTCGTCGGATCCGGGATAATTGGCTTTCTTGCGGTCTTCCAATGTGAGTGAAGTCCAGAGCAGACCGTTCTGGCGTTCAAGCCGTTCCAGACCGTAACCCCAGTAATTTGCAGTTTCATATGAACGGCTGATCAGCGCTTTATTGTAAAGCGTGCTGATATCTGCCCCCAGGTCCATCAAGTCGGCGGCGGTGCGTAATGATTTGGAGGTGGTGTTGGAGGTGCGGAAACCGATCGAATCGCTGATTATGCCGCTCAGCAGCACGGAGGCGATCTTTTGGGTGATCGGTAAATTCCAACGGGGGAGTCGTTCGGCAAGAATGGCGGAGGTCGCTACTGCTTCTGCATCGATCAGGTTGTAGGTACCAAACCCTTCGTTGGTGATGTGATGATCGATCACCAGGTCCGCTCGCCGCCCGTCAAGCACATTTCCCGTGCGTTCGAGATCGGAGCAATCCAGGACAACGTACAGGTCGCAATCCGCTTTGAAAGACCGTTTTACCAGGTCTGCTCCGGGCAGGTGCCGGAAGGTGTGCGAGACGCCGTCTCGCAGCACCATCTGGACTTCCTTGCCAGCATCCATCAGTGCCAGACCGAGACCCAGTACCGAACCGATGGCGTCACCATCCGGCCGCTTGTGAGAAGTCAAGCCAATTTTGGCTGTGCTATTTAATAGACCCCGAATTTCCTGGTCGATCATTTCTTTTTCTTTTGAACATCCTCTTCGCGGATCGAAGCCAGCAACTGTTCGATGTGATCGGCGCGTTCCGGTGTCACATCCCAATGAAACCGCAAACGCGGGAAGGTGCGTAATTCGATCCGATCTGAAAGTGTCTTGCGAATGAATCCGCTCGCGCTTTCCAATCCTTGCAGAACCTCTTTGGAGCGGGCGACCCCTTCGACGGCAGAAACGTAGATATCTGCATAAGCCAGTTCCCGATCCACCCGGACATCGGTGATACTGATCCCCGCCAGGCGCGGATCACGTATCTCGTCTTTGACCAGCATTTCAGAGAGTTCTTTGAGAAACCTGTCGCTGATGCGCGTTAATCTCAAAGGAGAGGGCATGGTGTTTTCCCTTTCATTCCGCGTCCTTGGTTAACCCATTTTTTCGATGATGTAACTTTCGAGAATATCGCCTTCGCTGATATCATTATACCCTTTAAGCGAAATTCCGCACTCAAATCCCTGCCGAACTTCCTTTACATCATCCTTCTCGTGCTTAAGGGAAGCGATCTCACCATCGAACAACTTGGTGCCGTTGCGCATCAGGCGGACGCGGGTGTTGCGGCGGATCTCGCCTTGAATGACGCGGCAGCCGGCGATCGTTCCAACCTTGTTGATCTTGAAGACCGCGCGCACCTGGGCCTGTCCAACCTCGACCTCTTTGGTTTCGGGTTCGAGCATGCCTTTGAGCGCCTTCTCGATGTCTTCGAGCAGGCGATAGATAATATCGTAAAGACGGATGGATACGCCTTCCTTATCCGCCAGGTTGCGCGCTGCCTGGTCGGCAGTAACATTGAAGCCGAGGACAATGGCCTTGGATGCGGTTGCAAGCATGATATCGTTTTCACTGATATTGCCGGTCTCGGCATGAACCACATTGATCTTGATCTCGCCTTTACTCAAGTCGTTCAGTGAATTGATGATCGGTTCCAGGGATCCCTGCACATCCACTTTGACGATGAGGGGGAGTTCGCGTACCTCGCCTGCCTGGAATTTTTCGAACAGTTGCTCCAGGGTGGCTTTCCCTGCGGCGGTCGGTGCGGCAGCTTTTTGGAGCTGATGTTCCGCAATGATGGCGCGGGCATCTTTTTCACTTTGAACGACCTGGAATATTTCACCAGCCGGAGGAACGCTGGCCAGTCCCAGCACCTGGATTGGGGTGGATGGGCCGGCGGATCTTACCTGCTTGCCTTTGTAATCGAACATGGCGCGCAATTTCCCGTAGGTTTCACCTGCCAGGACGGTATTGCCCGTCTGTAAAGTTCCGTTTTGCACCAATAATGTGGCGATGACGCCGCGTGCCTTGTCCACCTGGGCTTCGATCACCGTTCCGATCACTTTTCCATTGGGATTGGCGTGAATATCCAGGCTTTCGCTTACCAGCAGAATGGCTTCCAGCAGATCTTCGAGACCTTTTTTCTGTTTGGCGGATACCGGAACCACGATCGTGTTTCCGCCCCATTCATCCGGTACCAGTCCGTTATCGGCAAGCTGATGTTTGACAAAATCGGGATTGGCGTCCGGGCGGTCGATCTTATTGAGGGCAACGATGATGGGCACGCGCGCTGCCTTGGCATGCGCAATGGCTTCACGCGTCTGAGGCATCACCCCATCATCTGCAGCGACCACAAGGATGACGATATCTGCCCCCTGAGCACCGCGGGCGCGCATGGCGGTAAATGCTGCGTGACCGGGGGTGTCGAGGAAGGTGATCAAACGCCCCTTTTGCTCCACCTGGTAGGCACCGATGTGCTGGGTAATCCCGCCGGCCTCTCCGCTGGCGACGCTAGTGTGCCGGATGGCATCCAGTAATGTAGTTTTACCGTGATCCACATGACCCAGGATGGTCACCACCGCCGGCCGGTTGATCAACTTGGATTGGTCTTCGTCCATGATCAGTTTTCGCCACATGGGGATCTCGCCTTGATCTTCCACAGCGGCGGTTTCTTTTGCAGATTCAGGGACGGCTTCAAAACCAAGTTCTGATGCCACGATCGCGGCGGTATCGAAATCGATCATCTGGTTGATATTGGCCATTACGCCATTGGACATGAGAATCTTAATGACTTGGATTGGACTGGCTTGCGTGCGCTGTGCCAGGTCTCGAACGGTAATCTGTACCGGAAATTCAATTTGTTTCTCGCCCATACTACACCTCCAAAAGTGTTCCCCCTCTTTTCCTGGTTACGAACATGTCCAGGCTGTGATGTTGACAGGAACGATCAAGTGCCTCTGAGCAAGAAAGTTCGATCAGCCTATCATTTCTCAGTCCTTATTCTTTCAGGCCTGTAGAGCCTGTTTCGGGAACCGTGTGGAGATCATTTTGCGGCATTCCGTCGATGAATTTCTGCAGCATTTGACGGTCAGCCTCGGTAATCTCCGTTTTCAGGGCATGATTGATAGGTCCTTTCAGCGCTTGCTCCCAGCAAGAACGGACGTTGTGAACGTAGGCACCTCTTCCTGCGGCTTTCCCGGTGGGATCCACCTGGATTCCGAGCGGAGTGCGCACGATGCGGATCAATTCTTTTTTTGCCAGAGTTGATCTGCAGCCGATGCAAGTGCGCTGCGGCACGTGCTTGATCCGTTTTTGCGTTTTCTTAGCCACCTGTCTTTCTCACAATTTATTCATCCCATCCCCAATCATTGCCGCCGCGTTTATGTTTTTTGCGGACAACGGTCATGTCACGATCGGGGTCATAGGTTACAACCACATGTTTGTTCTTCTTACCCTTCTTTTTCGCCTTGCCGTTCTCATCCATCTCTTCATCATCCGCGATTGCTGAGGTGTCGAGAACTTCCGGACGCAGGGTGAACAATTCTTCCAACGATGGTTCCTTCTCAGGTTCCACTTCTTCTTTTACGGCTTCGGGTTCCACAGCAGCTTCTTCGACGACCGGTTTCGCAATCTCTTCGACTTCTTCAGGTGAAAGGACAGCAACTTCTTCGACAGCGGACGGTGCTTCTTCGGTCGCTGGTTCAACCTTGACTTCCTCGACGGCCAATTCCTTTGCAGCTGCCTGCTCTTGTGCAAATTGTTCATCCAGGGCAGCGACAAGGTTGGTGATGTTTTCCATGGCGCGATTGCCAATGCCCTGCAAACGCAGCACCTGGTCGGGATCAAGCTTCACCTGGACGGCAAGGTCACCGGATGAGAAATACCCTGCTTCCTGGAGTATGTAAGCCACATGTTCCGGCAAGCCGCTATCCAGAATGTTGGTGGTGAAGGCGGAAGCAGGAATGCTTTTCTTGATCGCGGCGAGCATGTCCTGTTCCTGTTTTTTCTGCTCTTCGGTCTTGGCAATGGATTTGCGTTCGACGCGGTCGACAAACTTGGTCATGAAATCGAATTCTTCAGGAGTAAGCGGTTTGCCTTCGGCTTTTCTTGCCAGGGCGTCTTCGATCTTAACCATGTTGTCTTTTTCTGCTTCGACCAGCGCCGATAGGCTGGGATCGTTTTGCAGTTTGTAGAGCGCATCGGTGGCAGCTTCGGGCAGGCTCTTGATGTCGATACGCCAGCCGGTCAGCTTGGCAGCCAGGCGTGCATTTTGACCCACACGGCCAATCGCCAGGCTGAGTTGGTCTTCAGGAACGACGACGGTGGCGGTCTTGCCGCTTTCAGTCTTTTGATCCGTCAAATATACACCGCTAACGCGCGCCGGGCTGATGGCTTTGGCAATAAAAATGGCAGGATCGGGATTCCACTCGATGACGTCAATTTTCTCGTCATGCAGTTCTTTTACAATGGCCTGGATGCGCACGCCGCGAATGCCCACGCAGGCACCAACGGGGTCGATGCCCTGCTGGGTTGCAGACACGGCCACCTTGGCGCGGTCGCCGGGTTCGCGGGCGATGGAACGGATCTCCACGATACCGTGGAAGATTTCGGGAACTTCATTTTCAAGCAAACGACGGAGGAAATCGCGATGGGTGCGGGAGAGGATGATCTGCGGACCGCGTTGATTGTCCTTAACTTCTGCCACCAGTGCGCGCACGCGATCGTGGATGTGGAAGCGTTCGCCATTGATCATTTCTTTGCGCGGCATGCTGGCTTCGGTTTTCATCTCCAGACCAACGGTCAAGCCGGATGCGCCGACAGCCTGAACCACTCCGCTGACGACCTCGCCCAATTGTTTTTCAAAGAAAGAAACCTGGGCTTTGCGCTCTGCGTCGCGGATGCGCTGCTGGATCACCTGGCGTGCGGTCTGCGCAGCCACGCGGCCGAAGTCCTTGGGTGTGGATTCGACCATGACCAGATCACCCAATACGGCATTCGGATCAGCCTTGAGAGCGTCTTCGAGGGTGACTTCGGTGATATCGTTCTCGACCGATTCGACCACCTCTTTTTGAGCAAAGATCGTTACCTTTCCGGTTTCGGTATCGACAACCGCCTCGATCTTCTGCTCCTTGGAGGCGTTCACCGAACGCTGGTAAGCAGACACCATAGCCGACTGAAGCGCATCAAGGATGATATCCTTTGGCAACCCCTTATCCTCGAGTACTTCATTGAACGCAAGTGTAAATTCGTTCTTCATTTTTTTCTCCGCCTTATTTCGACCTATCACAACGATGTTCATTATATTAAGAAAAGTGGGGGATGCCCACTTTTCGGTGTTGAAACCTCAAATGTCTTTCGAACCAAGACATATTCTATCATAATTCTTTTGCAGGTCAAGAGGACGAAATGGAAGAAGAGGATAAAGATTTGAATTACAAATTGAACTCATTGTTATAATTAAGTAATTATTTACCATGCGAGGTTATTGATGTCAAAAGAATTTTTGTGGTGGCGCGACGGAGTGATTTACCAGATTTATCCGCGTTCGTTTAGCGACAGTAATGGTGATGGAATCGGAGATTTGCAGGGAATTATCAATAAACTGGATTACCTGGCAGACCTGGGGATCGATGCCATCTGGCTTTCTCCGATCAACCCCTCCCCCGATGCAGATTTTGGCTACGATGTTTCGAACTACAAGGATATCGACCCCAAGTATGGGACGATGGATGATTTTGCCCGTCTTGTGGAGAAAGCTCACCAGCTCGGCATCCGCATCATCATGGACCTGGTACTCAATCATACTTCCGAGGAGCATCCATGGTTCGTGGAATCACGGAGTTCGCGCGACAACCCGAAGAGGGATTGGTACATCTGGCGTGAAAATCCAAAAGGGAATAACCTGCCGCCCAACAACTGGCAGGCCATCTTTGGCGGGAAGGGTTGGGAATTCGATGAACGTACGGGGCAATATTTTTACCATATGTTCACCAAGAACCAGCCGGACCTGAACTGGCGCAATGCGGAAGTCTACGCGGAGATGATGGACACCTTTACGTTTTGGGCTGACCGCGGCGTGGACGGATTCCGCCTGGATGTATTCAACGAATATTTCAAGGATGCGCAATTTCGCGATAACCCCTACAAACTCGGTCGGCGTCCATTTGACTGCCAGGTCCATCTCTACGATTATAACCAGCCGGAAATGAATGGGGTTGTGGCGGATATCCGCAGCGTTTTGGATCGATACCCTGAACGTTACGCGGTCGGTGAAACATTTATGGATCAACCGGAAATCGCTGCGAGTTACTGTGGTCCCGGAAAACTGCATGCCGCCTTCAATTTCGCGATGTTGAAAAGCCGCTGGAATCCTGCCAAGTATCTTCGCATCATTCAGCAGTGGGAAGAGGTGTTACCGGATGATGCCTGGCCGAATAATGTGCTGAACAACCATGACGTTCCCCGGTCGGCGACGCGTTTTCATGCTGCACAGGATGACGCCCAATTGAAAGTTGCGGCTGCCATGCTGTTAACCCTGCGGGGAACGCCGTTTTTATACCAGGGCGAGGAAATCGGCATGCGCGATGTTCGAGTCAAGCGATCCGAAATGCAGGATCCGTTGGGAATTCATTACTGGCCGCTGCCAGTGGGGCGTGACGGATGCCGTTCGCCGATGCAGTGGAACGATGGGGAGAACGCTGGTTTTTCGACAGGAACACCCTGGATGAAATTGCATTCAAATTTTCAAACGCGAAATGTCGAAGCACAGCAGGCGGATCCGAATTCGCTGTTCAATTTCTATAAGACGCTCATGCAATTAAGAAAAAGCAACCCGGCACTGCAAAAGGGAATGTTCGTCCCCCTGAATCATGATCCCCAGCGTGTGTTGGCTTACCTGCGTAAAGATGCCGGGCAAACCATCCTCGTGGCGCTGAACTTTGCCCGCCGCCCGTCCAAACTGGCAGTCAGTCATGAACTCACCCGGGGCGGATGGGAATTACTGCTCTCCAATCGAGAGCGCCGTGGCGAGATATTCGAAAAAGGCTGGTTGAAACTGAAGGGTTTCGAAGCCTGCCTGTTGATTCAAAAATAAAATTTTCTCGCTTATTCCACTTTCAGGGGTCTCAGATCGAATGGGACCCCGTCTTCGTTCCCGGTGGAGATCAGGGATCGAACAGTCACGTCGGAAAGCGGTACACCTTGTGTTTCAGCGAGTTCGGCTTTCTCAAATTCCTTTTCACCATGAATATAAATGCGCTCTTCACCTTCTGCTTTTGGTGAATCGCGCATTGCACCGAGGAGTTGATCCATATCCTGTTTGAAAGCATCGATCTCACGGAAGGCATCAATGCGGACGGCAGCGAAAAAGTGACCGATGCGCGCCGGAACTCTGCCCTTCGATGCATAGACCAATTCACCGAAACCGGATCCGGCCAGAACGCCGGAAAAAATATCGACCATCAACGCCAGTCCATAACCCTTGTAACCGCGCAATATTTCTGGTCCACCCAAAGGCATCAATGCCCCGCCGACAATGACCTTGCCGGGGTCTTCGGTTACATGCCCTTCACTGTCGATACCCCAGCCGGAAGGGATGGGCTTTTCATTTTTTTGATAGATGGTCACACGTCCAATGGGTACGATACTGGTGGCCATATCCAAAACGTATGGACGGCTGGAGCCCGCCGGAACTGCCACGGCAATGGGATTGGTTCCGAGCATGGCTTTTCGCCCGTGCGTGGGAGCCACGAGTGGAGCGGAATTGGTAAAACTGATACCGATCATGTCTTCAGGCAGTGCCATCATGGCATAGTACCCTGCGATGCCGTAATGGTTGCTGTTGCGCACCGTGGCAAACGCGATTCCGCTTTGACGAGCTTTATTGATGCACTGCCTCATCGCCCTGACGCCGGCAGGATGCCCCAGGCCGTTGCAGGCGTCCAAGGCGAGGGTGGTTGGGGTTTCGTTAATTACTTTTAATGGAGCATGCGCATCGATCAATCCGTTTGCGATGCGTGAGCCGTAATAACTCTTGAGACGGATGACGCCGTGGGAATCAACTCCGCGCATGTCTGCGCTGAGCAGCACCTCCGCAGCCAATTGTGCATCTTCATCGGATATTTCCCATCGTCGGAAATAACGCGTAATGTAAGATTTCAAGTCGGGGATTGCAAAATACTTGGTCATGAGCAGTGAAACTCCTAAAGAAACCATTTTTTGCAGTCATTATACCTGATGGAACTTTCTGTAATTAAAATGTAATTTCTTCCGATGGGTTCTCCAGTATGATGAATACGAATAAAAGCGAAATTACTGAACAAATTTCGAGGATTAATAATGAATAAAAGAATGCTAATTACTCTTGAACTGCACCCCAAAGGTTGGACACAAAAACCAACGAAAGGGGTGCAGTTCAGAATTCGATCGGGAGTAATATCATTTGGATTTTATCAGGAAGCACTTTGAAAAGTACTTCAACCCTTAACTGAGCCCAAGTATCTTTCCTGTTTCCGGTTCAATGTCGATTTCCATAAAGATGGGGCGGGTTGGTAGCCCGGGCATGGTGGACATGGTGCCGAGCAGTGGATAAAGGAATCCCGCTCCGACTGAAGCGCGGATATCACGGATCGGAATGCGGTAACCGGTGGGAACTCCCTTGAGGGCAGCATCATGCGAGAGGCTGAGGTGAGTCTTGGCCATGCAGATCGGCAACTTGTCAAACCCCAGACGGGTGTACTCTGCAATGCGTTCCTCGGCTTCCGGAAGATAGTCCACTCCATCCGCACCGTAGACTTCTTTGGCAATGGTTTCGATCTTTTGCTTGATCGACCAGTCCAATGGATACAGGAATTTGAATGAGGATGGTTTCTCAACCGCGCGGATGACGGCGTTTGCCAGGTCGATGGCACCCTCGCCGCCCTTCTCCCAATGGTCGCAAATCACGGCGTCTTCTGCACCGCCTTCTTCGATGGATGCCTTGCGGATCAATTCCAGTTCCGCGGGGGAATCGGCAAGGAAGCGGTTGATGGCAACCACGACCGGAATGCCAAACTTGCGTACGGTCTTAATGTGGTGCAGCAGATTAGTCATGCCCTTTTGGAGCAGGTCGAGGTTCTCGGCGGTATATGCAGCATCCAGTGGTTTGCCTGCCACCACCTTGGGTCCGCCGCCGTGCATCTTCAGCGCGCGGACGGTGGCTACCAGAACCACCGCGGAAGGAACCAGGCCGGAATAACGGCATTTAATATCCATGAACTTTTCCATGCCCATGTCGGCGCCGAATCCGCTTTCGGTGATCACGTAGTCCGCCAATTTAAGCGCAATCTGGTCGGCGAGGATGGAGGAATTGCCGTGAGCGATATTGGCAAACGGCCCGGCGTGAACAAAAACCGGCGTGCCTTCCACGGTTTGCATCAGCGTGGGTTTGATCGCATCGCGCATCAATACGGTCATGGCGCCGGCAACCCCCAGGTCTTCTGCGGTAACCGCGTCTCCTGCTCGGCTGATACCGATCACGATCCTGCCGAAACGCTCGCGCATGTCCTTCAGGCTGGTGGTGAGTGCGAGGATGGCCATGATCTCGGATGCTACCGAGATATCGAATCCGGTTTCGCGGGTGAATCCCTTCTCATCCGGCCCTTTTCCAATGGTAATCCCACGCAGAAAACGATCGGAGGTGTCCAGGACGCGTCTCCAGGTGATGGTATCCGGATCGATGTCCAGACGGCAAAGCCGGGCACGCTGATCGGGCGTGAGTTCATCCGGATCAGACGCAGTGATCCCCAGTTTTTCGAGCCGGACCACCATTCCACGCGTAAAGTGACGTTTGCCGGTTTTATCCGGCGGCAAAAGCCGGTTGAACAACTGCTCATCCGTTGCTTCCGACTCATGGAACATGCGCGCGTCGATGGCAGCGGCCACCAGATTATTGGCAGCAGTGATTGCGTGAATGTCACCTGTCAGGTGCAGGTTGAATTCCTCCATCGGCACCACTTGTGAATATCCACCACCGGCGGCTCCGCCTTTGATGCCGAAGGTTGGACCTTGCGACGGCTGGCGGATGCAGGTAAACACCCGCTTGCCCAGGTGGGCTCCAAGCGCCTGGCTGAGACCGACGGTGGTTGTGGTCTTGCCTTCTCCCAGGGGGGTGGGTGTTATGGCGGTGACATCGATGTATTTTCCGTCGGGAACATGCTTGAGGCGCTGCAGGACCTCCAACCTGACCTTGGCTTTGGTTTCACCATAGAGCTCAATCTCGTTGGCTTGCAGGCCGAGCTCTTCGGCGATCAGTGTGATGGGCTTGAGCTCCGCCTCTTGCGCGATCTCGATGTCTGATGGCACGGGGGCGCGGCGTTTCAGCGGGGTTGGGGAAAAGGCTTTCCGGCCCTGGACATTATCGATAGATGGGGTCATTTGCACTCTCCTTTGGATTTAATACTCATTTTTCTATTAAAGACCAGATCATTATGAAATGCAAGCGAAATCCCTTAAGTCTGAATGATAAAAAATTCATAAAAATTGGATACCAAACCTCTCATTTTTGCATGCTATAATGTTGCATGTAGTGAGTTCCATTCATTCTATTTCGCCGGCTCAAAGGAGGCAACAAATGGCTGAAGTAGCGTATTGCATGAAATGCAAACAAAAGCGTGAAATGAAGGATACACAAACCGTTACCATGAAAAACGGGAGAAAGGCATTGAAAGGAAAGTGCAGCGTATGCGGCACCGGGATGTATAAGATCCTGGGCAAGTAACAGCAAGGAATTAAGAAATAAGACCGCGCCCAATCATGCGCGGTTTTGTTTTATAAAACGATAATTTGGGATTAATCGTGTAAATGATAAGGCACGTCAATGATGATGCGCTGCAAGCCATGGTGACGCCGTTGGAACAATAAAGTCTTTTTAATTTGATCGGCCGATTGGTTGTGAAGGATTTCCTGCCAGCTTGAACCGGGAATTAATTCAGGCAAGACGAGAATGGCTTGCTGTCCATCGTTATGTTCTTCATCAGTTTGTTCAAGATACTTAAGAAGGGGATCTACCAGAGCGCGGTAAGGGGATGGAACAATAACAAGATTTACGTCTGGAAACCAATCATTCCAACTCTTTCTCAATTTTTCTTCATCGGGATCTGGATCAATATCAATAAATACCGCGGTAACATGAGCCGAAATGGAGCGGGCAAAATTGACCGCATCCACCATGCCCCTGTGAACACCTGAAATTGGGATCACAACCCGCGGGCTGGGCCATTGCCTTAGGGAAGGGGGAAGTCCATGCATCGAGAGTTGCCTGGATACATGTTCATAATGGGTATAAATTTTTGAGAAAAACAACACGAGTATGGGGATTACTATCAAGGAAATCCAGGCGCCGCTCATAAATTTGCTCACACCGATAATGACCAGGGTTGTGGCTGTAACGGTTGCTCCAAGAGCGTTGATAAATGATTTTACAAGCCAACCCTTGGTTTTTGAACGGATCCAGTGGAAAACCATGCCAAATTGAGAGAGTGTAAATGCCGTGAACGCCCCAACGGCAAATAACGGAACGAGCGCATGAGAATCACCATTAAAAATGATGATCAATATTGCAGAAAATGCGGCCAGCAGAATGATCCCGTTGTGATATACCAGGCGATCTCCAACATTGAACAATTGGCGAGGCATGAATTTATCTTTCGCCATAATGGCTGCCACTCGGGGGAATCCTGCAAAGCTTGTATTTGCAGCGACTGCAAGAATCAGCAAAGTTGATAGTTGGACCAGGTAATAAAAGGGAGAATTCCCCAAAAGGAACCGGGAAAGAGCCGATAAAATTGTTTCTTGATCTGCAGCAACCACCCCAAAGAATTGGGTCAAACCAATACTACCGAGAAATAGCATCCCCATGATTGCGGCCATGATGGTCAAGGTCTTTCGGGCATTCTTCCATTCAGGTGGTTGAAAAGCAGGAACACCGTTGCTGATCGATTCAATACCGGTCAGAGCAGTACATCCTGCTGAAAATGCATGAAGTATCAGAAAAAGGGCAAGCGGTTCAACGGCCTGGGGAGCTGTATTTGAATAAGAAACCGGAGTGCCTTGAATAACAATCTGAACAATCCCGAAAATGATCATGCCGCCAAAGGCAAGTATAAATAGATAAACCGGTATCGATAGAACTGTTCCTGATTCACGTTGCCCGCGCAGGTTCAACAATGTGATGAGGAGAAGCAATCCCAGCGCAATCCATACTTTATATGGCCACAATATTGGGAATGCAGATGAAATGGCTGCCACACCTGCTGTCAAACTCACCGCGGCAGTGAGCACATAATCCAATAACAATGCACCACCGGCAACCAACCCAGGATATTTTCCCAGGTTTTCATGTGCCACGACGTACGAACCACCCCCATTAGGGTATGCTTGAATTGTTTGAGCATACGAGAGGGCAACTATGGCCAGCAGGAGGGTGATTGCCAGGGCAATCGGAAATTGAAACCTTAATCCTGCTGCACCTGCCAAAGCGAGACCAAGGAAAATTTCCTGATTGGCGTAAGCCACTGAGGAAAGAGCGTCGGGTGAAAATGCCGCAAGTGCCCTGAGCTTGTTGAGACGTTTTTCCTTCAACATCTCACTGGGTAATGGAGACCCAATCATCAGGTATTTGATTCTATTTAACATTGTTTACCAAGTGGATTGGTGTGTATGGAAACCCAAGAAGGTCATCGCATCATTTGCCTTCCCATTCATATAGTAGAGCATATACCGACTATATAGTAATGTCAAATACCAATAATTCCCCCCCGGGTTTTTTACGGGCGAATCTCAATCCTGCTCGAAAATGGTTTGCTGCAGGGTTTTGGCATCGTATCCATATTCCTCGAAATGCGAAGAAATTAAATTCAATGCCTCCTGCATGCTTCCGGATTGATCCTGGCAATCCCCGGAGTATCCTTTGACCTTTCCGCTTGTCATGACCAGGTTGGTGGTGTCCAATTCATACCAGGTGTCACACAGGATCACAGACATCCTGCCGAACTGGTAGAAAGGCGCCACTGAAATTGGATATGAAACTTTGCCAGTGATTGGATCCTTAATCGATTTTGGGATCTTTGAAGTGAAAATCGGCTGGGATTCCGGCATGCCATGCAGCAACGAATCCCCCGGCATCCAGGCTGGCTGGTGAATCCCGAGATAATCCAAAAGTGTGGGAGCGATATCGAGGTTTTGAACATTGCGATTGATGGTCTGCGCATATTCATTTTTGGGGAAGTGTATCATCAGAGGAATGCGTCCATTGGTCCATTTTTGGGTGTGATCGCTGGCCAGGATGAGCACGGTATTCTCAATCAAACCTTGCTGGTCCAATTGGATATAAAGATCCTTCAAATGATTGTCGAAATCGAGAATGCTGTCGTAATAGAATTCGTTTTCATATTTCTGCTGTACATTCACCGGTCTTCCCTTGGAAAACACCTGTGCTTCCGGATAATATTTTGGGCCGTGAGTTCCCATCCAATGCAGGTGGATAAATGTGGGTTGTTCCGCCCCGCTCAGGATGGACAACGTGCGGTCGATCTTTTGCTGGTCTGTAGTTTTGATGATCCCTTCTTCAGTGACCTGCTTGTATGGATTATCCATGTCGAGCACAAAAAAAACATGTCCCAACCTGGTTAATGGACGATCAACCGCTTCCTGAAGGAAAATTTTATTGTCGGTCGAAAACAGGGCATCAATTTTTTCAAAAAACCAACCACTCGAAGGATATCTGCGGCCGCTTGCTTCGTCAAAAGCTCCCTGGAGGTTATGGATGTAGGCATCGGTGTAAGTGGAGTAGCTCAACTGGAAGGTGTCATAGCCGTAGCTTTTTAGCAGTCCCGGCAGGTGCTGGGTGGCATCGACACCTTTGAGAACATCATTCGAAAACAGGACATGCAGATCGAGGGGATCTTTTCCGGAGAGGATGGACGAGATCGAGCCAACAGTCCCCTGGGCATTGGCAAAGGCGTTTTCTGCCACCAGGGCTGAAGGTGCCAATTCTTCGAGAAACGGCGTGGTCTTAACATCAAATCCATAGACCGACATATTGGCGGCGTCCAACCCATCGACGGTGATGAGGAGCACATTCGGTAATTCTTCGCGGGCAGTTGGAGCGTTGCCTTCGTAGGCCTCGCTTTCCTCCGCTGGGCGCAAGAGCAATGGCAGGAGGATCCCAAAGCAAAGAAGGAGACCCAGGGTGATCATGCCAAATCGCCGGGTGCCGGCAGGGCGGGCAATCCGCACTTCGTCTATGAAACGCGTAAAACCGATCACCGGTTTATATAGAAGGACAAGCAGAACCAGGTAGAGGATTGTATAAAATAGACGGTATAGGGAAGAGGCGGAGATGATACCAAAATTGAATACCGTGTAAGTGAAATTATCGATCATCATCAAGACCAGCGTGGCAAGCACAATGGTTGGGAGTACCGCAAACAAATTCAGGACAATGGATGAAGGATACTTTTTTGTGATTAATGTATAGATGTTGATGGGGAGTAACAGAATTAAGCACACCAGCACCCAGAGGGCGCTAAAGTTAAGCAGGAGAAGCCATTTCTCGTATCCGGGGATTAAATTCAGAGAAGAGGGTTTGGTGATAATAAAAACCCATTCGTTCAAAGCGTAAAGAAAGGCGATCAAACCGGTTGAAAGTGCCAGACTGGAGGGGGAGAAAGTAGCAGCGGACAGGAACTTGCGCAGCGAAGTAAATTTCTTTTTGAGATAGTTCATAATCAAGGGTATGCTTCTATGTATAGGATGGATATATTCTAAATCAAAACTGTCCGCCGGGGGATGTAATTTCCCAAGGTCGAATATGGGTTGCAGGATATGAAAAACGTCCGCTGCGGAGCAACGGACGTAGAAGATCAAGGTAATTCATATTATTTTGGACAGGGTGTAGCCGGGAATTGCTGATGAAAGGCTGCGCAAGCCGCGGTGGCTGAGGCAGCCTGATTCGGTGTGGCGGTTGGGGGAGCTTTTGTGGCTGTCGGTGTGGCAGTCGGCACCACCTGCCTGGCACAGTCCGGATACTCCTCTTCATAATCCGCAGCGAGTTTGACGATGTCGAATTTGGATGGGTCGAGGAGTTTGCCTTTTTGGAGTATGGACGAATATAAAATTGTAACAGGGGAATAATTCTGGGTATCCGGACCGATTTCGCATTTATCAGCCAGACACTTCAATTCAAGCGACCCCAGACTTTCATCCAGGCTGACCACTGCGGCACAACCTTGAAAACGGGCAGAGACGCCTGCAGGGTTTTGAATGGTAAGCCAGTGATTCCCTTCCAAAGCGGAAACAGCCATGATCTCACCCTTCAGCAGTTGGATAAGGATCTCTTGTGATTGTGATGGTATGCCAGGCTGTTTTAGGATCTCGATGCTGGCTCCCGAACGCAGAATGATCCTGGAGCCGTCCGGCAGCGTGACAACATCATTGGGAATCACTGGTGTAGGCGTGGGAGTTGGAACCTCAGTGGCAGTGGAGGTGGCGGTTGGGGCGGTTGTAAAGGTGGCTGAATGAGTCGGAGGTTTGATAGTTGTTGGTTCAGGAGTTTCTTTGGCGCAACCAACAAGTAACATGAGCAGTAGTGAGGCCGCGATGAACGAAAGAATCCGTTCAGATATCGTTTTCATAGACATCCCTGGTCCTCTATATGGAATTTACTCATGTATAGACATGATAAATAATAGCAAGAATTTTTGTAAAAGCAAGAGTAAAAATAGGGATTAAGTAAAAACTTACGTACTTTTTACTTGACTTTGAATATCAATTAATGTAGTCTCAATAATAATACTCTTGTGTAGACAAAGTCATTATTGCGCTGGGGGGCTCCGATATCCAATGACTCATAGCGATATGAGTCCTTCGCCCCAAGACTCTCCCTACATGGTCAGCTTTTGAATTTAATAATTCGTGTGTCTTGATCTTTTTGAAAAAAGACAAGTTCAATCACGGGTGTATTTTGCGACTTTTCAATGCCAACCGGGTAAGGAGATTATTATGTTCTCGAAACTTTTTTGGCGAACGAATGGATGGTATTTTACTCATCCCATACGGTTATTTGCGGTTCTTTTCCTGATTTTTTCCACATTAACAATTCCAGCGCAAAACGTTATCGCGGAAGATACCACACCTCCTGAACTGACCATCACCGGAGCTACAGCGGATGGGACGGCGATGCTGGGAGACCTTGCCACTGGGTTTATACTCGAAACCAGAAGAACCCCAACGGATGAATGGTTGATCCAATTTGCCGCCGGCACGGTGACGAATGAGCCCTTGGCAGATGTATACTTCGGGCTATACCTGGTCGGGTCAACGGTCAGTGCAACGGACCTAAAAGATTATTACGATGCGAGTGGAATTCCCGATCCGTATTTGACTCATCTGAAGAACGCTGCAGATAAGAGCGAACCTTTTGTCTACATTAAAGGTTCCTCGGGCGATTTATCCGTCAGCCTTGTGGACGCCGCGAAGCATGAACACACACCCACCGATGTGGCTATGACGGTACCGGATGACTTTCCACTGGGAACCTATACTGTGGAAGGGCAGATTACCGATACTTCCGGAAACCCAACGACCGTGACGCTTACTTTGATCGTGGATATCGACCCCGTTACCATTTCTGGGAACACAGGGACCGGCGGGGTGACGTTGAGTTATGATGACGGCGGACCGAAAACGGAAACTTCCAATGGAGGGGGGAATTATTCCATCACAGTACCGTTGGGTTGGTCAGGAACAGTCACACCATCGAAGAGTCATTACAATTTCACACCGTCAAGTAATACGTACACGAACTTAACCGATAACGTTGCCAACGAAGATTACGCTGCCTCTCAATACAATACTGCACCCGTCATCACCGAAAGCGATCCTCAAGCGAAGACCATTTCTGAAGATGGAAGCCCTACGGCGTTCAGTTTGACATTGCACGCCAGTGATGCGGAAGGCGATACGATTACGTGGAGCGTCTCTTCTGCCGCGTCGAATGGCACAGCAACGGCTTCAGGAATTGGTACGGAAAAGGCAATTGGGTACACACCGAACGCCCACTATCATGGGCCGGACAGTTTTGTCGTCCAGATCTCGGATGGCTTGGGGGGTACGGACACAATCACGATCAATGTCACCGTTGAGTCGGTCAACGATGTGCCCGTCGCTGTCAATGATTCATACAGCACTCCTCAGTTTACTGTACGAAATGTGGATGCCCCAGGCGTGTTAGCGAACGACACCGATGCCGATGTTCCGCACGTACTAACAGCGGTCAAACAAACAGATCCATCAAATGGTTCCGTGACCTTGAATTCAGACGGCTCATTCAGTTATACACCGACTGGTGATTTTACAGGCGAGGATAGTTTTACCTATTTGGCAAATGACGGGACGGCGGATAGCAACGTGGCCACGGTCACGATTATCGTAAGCGCTATTAACCACAATCCAACCGACATTCAATTATCCAACAGCAGCGTAGCAGAAAATCTTCCGAGCGGCACTGTGGTCGGAACGCTGACCTCCAGCGACCCAGATCCTGGTGATACTTCATTCACATATGACTTTGTGGATAATGCCGGTTATCCGGATAACGCCTCCTTCGATATTGTCGGCAACAGTTTGCAGACCTCAGCCGTATTCAATTTTGAAGCAAAAGCCAGCTATTCGATCAACATAAGAACCACTGATCCAGGTACACCGGGTCTGACTTATGATGAAGTTTTTTCGATTGCGGTTACGAATGTCAATGAAGCACCAACCAATATTACACTCACTCCCACAACTGTGGCGGAAAATCTTCCGATCGACACCGTTGTGGGCGCTTTCAACACCACCGATCCAGATACGGGCAATACTTTCACCTATTCCACGGTCGCCGGCACGGGCGATACGGATAATGCCCAATTCAACATTTCCGGAGGAAACCTGCGGACTTCTGCGATCTTCGATTATGAAACCAAATCCAGTTACTCGATCCGCGTGAGGTCCACCGACCAGGGCGGGATTCTCTTCTTCGAAAAGTCCTTTACCATAACGGTAACCAATGTTAACGACCCGCCGGTGATCGTCCAGGGCGACTCGGTTGGAGTTGTCATGGGGGAGGATAACAATCCGGCTTTCAGTTTGATTTTGTCTGCAACCGATCAGGATGTACCAGCCAATACATTAACCTGGAGTCTCAATATACAGGCAGCGCACGGGCATGCAAATGTTACAGGCACTGGAACTTCGCCTACGTTAACCTACACTGCAGACGCCAATTACAACGGCTCGGTATTCTTCATTGTGCAGGTGTCGGACGGCACAGCGACGGATTTGATCACTGTCAACATAACGATAAATCCAGATCTCGGCGATATATATTATGTTGACCAGGCTACAGGAAATGACCTTGATGATGGGTTGACTCCAGCTACCGCTTTCCTGACCATAGCCAAAGGTGCAAGCAAAGCCCGTCCCGGAGATACAGTGATGGTTTTAACAGGTAACTTTGCCGAAACGGTCAAGCCTTCCTTCTCCGGTCTTGCCGG
This sequence comes from Anaerolineaceae bacterium, assembly GCA_034428895.1. Lineage (GTDB taxonomy): Bacteria > Chloroflexota > Anaerolineae > Anaerolineales > Anaerolineaceae > UBA6107. The sequence goes on along the minus strand of DAOUGM010000159.1, from coordinate 2,278 downwards.
GTATCCGATCACTTTCACTGCGAACCCGGGTGTGATTGTGACCGGTGAGGCGGGCAACAGCGCCAACGGTGGGGCATTCCGTCTATCGGGCTTTAGTTATATCGTGATCAATGGATTTACGATCCAGAACACGGCAGATTACGGTATTTATGCTCTCAATTCCAGTTACCTCACCATTACCAATAACCGTGTCACATCTGCAGGTACGCCTGGGAGTGTCATCCGCGAAGGAATTTTCCTGCTGACCACCACCAACTCTACGATCAGTGGAAATACCACAGATCACAACAGTTCCACGGGTATTGAGCTGCTCAATGGTTCCAACTACAATGTTGTCAGCGATAACATATCCTACGCCAACGCCAAAGAAACCGTGAGCCAGGCAACCGGCATCGAGTGCCGCAACAGCAGCAACAACACCGTCATTCACAATATCGTTTATGCCAATGAAGATACAGGTTTAAATTTTTATGCCGGCGCTGCTTCCAATACAGTGATCGGCAATCTTTCCTACGGCAATGGTGATCACGGTATCGATCACAATGCCGCACCCAATAATATCATCATTGGGAATACGGTGCACGGTAATGTGACCTCAGGTATCAACCTTGAGGCAACATCCAGTGGGGCAACGCTTGCCAACAACATTGCCGTGGATAACGGTCTCCAACGGCAAGTGGGAGGTGGCACCGTTCCAGGCACCAAGCCGGGAAACATTTATGTGGATTCCACCTCGGTCAGCGGGACGACCATGAATTACGATCTGGTTTACCATTCCACAGGCACCGGCCTTGTCCAAATCTGGTGGGGTTCGAACAGTTACACCTCGCTTGCCGCTTTCAAGGTTGATCACCCGACCATGGAAGTCAATGGGCTGGAAGCGAATCCGCTGCTGAAATCACCTGCAGCCATTGCCGAACGACCGGCTGGGGCGCCTTACAATGTGACGGTCAATATTGGCGATTATCACATCCTCTCAGGTTCCCCGGCGATCGACAGCGCAAAATCCAGCTTTTCCACTGAAATCGATCCCAAGCTTGTAACAGATATTGCCGGTATGGCCAGGTATGATGATCTTTTGACCACAAATACAGGCACTGGAACCCGTACATATGATGATCGAGGTGCTTACGAGTTTGAGCCAACAGATACGTATCAATTAAGTATTTTAAAATCCGGTACGGGTACCGGAACAGTCACCGGGGCGGTTGCAGGTCAAGCGAATACGATCAATTGTGGATCGACCTGCGCCGCGACATATTCTTACGGCACAGTGGTTACCCTGACTGCCACACCCACTCCGGGTTACTTCAGCCGCTTTACTGGCTGGTCTGGCACCGGGATCAGCTGCCCGGGAACCGGGACTTGCACCGTAACGGTAACCGCAGCCAGGACGGTCACTGCAACCTTTGAGAAAGCCACGTTTACCGATGTTCCATTCACACACCCGCGCTGGGCGTACATTGAAGCGTTGTACGACGCGGGATTGACTGCTGGCTGCCAGGCGGCGGGGCAGCCCCTGGCGTTTTGCCCGGAGGCAACCATGATCCGCGTCGAATCCGCGGTGTTCATGGTGCGCGGCGAATTGGGAGCCATACCTACACCTACCGACACCGCACCTGATGTATTTGGCGATGATTACTCTGCCATTACCTGGGGCAAACCCTGGGCTGAAAAAATGTGGGATTTGGGCATGACCGCAGGCTGTCAATGGCCGGCTAATGCTGTTCCAAAAATGTTCTGTCCATACACGCTGTTCACCAGGGACATGGGCGCTGTATTCGCGCTCAGGATGGCGCATGGATCAAACATGCCGATACCGCCCGGCTCCGGAAATGTCTTTGCCGATATGACTGACCCGACATATTGGGGAACGGGTTGGGCGGAGATGGCGTACGCCGAGGGGTTGCTGCCTGATTGCGGAATTGACGAAGCCAGCGGCAAACCGTTGTTCTGCCCGCAGGATGAACTATCGAGGTCCTGGAGTGCGTATACGATTGTGAAAGCCAAGGACATTCCTTTGCCCCAATAAATATGGATGCAGTCATTCATCAATGCCATGACGCGCTACAAGATCGCCTTTTATTGTCCTGATCAACATATCGAATACTCTATGAAAACTTTGCAAAATGTGGGTGTGGGCGGTGGTATCACCGCCCGCACTCAAATTGCCCACGCGCTGCAAAAGAATGGACATGAGGTATCGATGTACGTGAATTTTCAGGGTAATGAAAAGATAGAGGGTGTCAATTACGGCCATTTTTCCCGGATCAAACAC
>DAOUGM010000158.1:0-1984 GCA_034428895.1 Anaerolineaceae bacterium | reverse complement strand
AATACTTATTGTCAACGGACAATGATGGAATCAGAACGCGCATCCTGGCGGGGCACGACAATGCGAGCACCGTTGACCAGCACGCCCTGAAAGCTGGCGCCGCCCGGCACAGCGCGATACCCGCTGAGTATGAAGTGAAAAGGTTCATCCGCGCCAATCCACTCTCCGCGGTACTTGCGCGCGATATGAACGTGCGTTCCCGTAGCCGCACCGCCCTCGCAGGAGGGGTGGCCGATCGGATCGTTGATGCCTAGTACTTCGCCCACCTGGATGCGTTCCTGAGCGGCAACATGCAGATACACGATTTGCCAACCGGTGAGTTCGCCGGCGTCATCCACAACATCGAGAATGACCATGCTGTTGGACGAACGACTGACCACGCCCGGGGTGGAGGCTCTGACCCAGGCTTTTGAAACCGCACACACCGGCTCTCCTGTCACGGGGGCGAAATCTAGTGCGCCAAAAGGCGTTCCGGTATTCCAATCCGCATGCAAACCACCGGTGAGCGCCCATGTCTCGCCGGAGGCAAAAGGGAGTTCCAAAGACGGAGGTTGAAGCCCACCGGGGAGCAGCGGCTCCACCGATCGTGCGCATTCCCACGCATCGCCATACATGGATTGATAGAGGTGAATGAACCCACCTTCGTTGTAAAAGGCAAAATCCAAGGCGTCGGACGGATACATCTGGGCAAACAGGTATGCGATGCCCACTGAACCGGCGTTCAGATTGGGAGCGATCCTCAGCGACCTGCGGTCAGTAAAGGTGATTTCGGAAATCCTGCCCTCGCGCCAGGCGTAATACCCGGTGTTGATCATGCGGGCGACGGCAGAGAGTTCCAGATACAACCCTTCGTAATTCGGAAGGTCAAGCCCCAATGGATGGACGGTATCCGGGCTGGGATTGTAGCGAAAGACCCAACCGGAGCGGAATTCTATGAGGGCAAGCAAGAGGCGGGGGTTGAGGGAGTTGTTGTCTGCCACGCGGCGCACGATCTCGGCTCCGCTGAGCATTTCTGTACCCACCTTTTGCTGAAAGAACGCAAGATAACCACCTGCGCTGTCAATGAATTCGAAAAGGTTGAAGTCTCGGGCGCAGGGTGAATCGATCACCGCGCTGTCGGGAAGAATGGGCGGCATGAACGTTGAATTGTCTGAAGTCAGGGGGATGACCAGGATTTGACCGGGTTCGATCAGATCGCGGGCAGGGATGGTCGCGGGGGATGAGATCTGTTCAGGAGCCACATTGAAGTGACTTGCCACCACATTCAAGGTATCACCGGATTGGGCGGAATAGACGATCGACGATCCGTGCACAATGGGTGTCGCTTCAAGCCCAACGCTCCCGGGGGAGGATGAGTTCCGGGTACCGGCTGCAACGGGGGTTTTATGCATGTCGAAAATGGATGGATCTAGGGTGGCGTATGGTTTCGCGCGCAACGAATCCGGTTTTAGTGGAAAATTACATGCAGATACCAGGATCAGGGTGACAAGAAAACTGATGACGGATAATTTATTTGGAGATTTCATATACTAATCCACCAACTCCAAAAAGGAACCAGTTAATGGAAATTATAGATTATTCACATCAATTTTGGGATCGGAAAGGATTTTTATGTAGATAATCGGCTGAAGATGCATTGGAAATTGGCTGGAAATTACCCTCCCCGGTATTGAGTCGTGATTCGGATTTCGTTAGCGAAAAGTGATAATGCGACAACAACCAGCATCACTTTTTGAAGAAAGCATATGCCGCAATTCCGATGCCCACCAGGGTGAGGATGGAACCCAGAAGCACGTCCAACGGCAGGTAACGGAAAAGGTAATCATGTTCTCCCGGATCAGTTTCAAGTGTAAGCCACTGCTGGTTCTCGTCCAATCCGGCGGGTTTTCCGTCGACCCATGCCTTCCACCCCGGCCAGTAATTTTCCATCACGGTCAGGATGCCCCCGGAAGAGGGAGGGCAATGAACATTGATATATCCTCCA
>DAOUGM010000157.1:0-6581 GCA_034428895.1 Anaerolineaceae bacterium | reverse complement strand
ATCCAACCCCGAGTCGCTGATGAGCAGATTGGAACCGTTACCCAAAATGAAGAGAGGTATGTTCTCGGACCAGAGGAAGCTGACATCGTCTGCCAGTTCGGCGGCGGATTGGGCGACCAGAAAATAGCGTGCTTTTCCACCCACCCTGGCGGTAGTGAGATTAGCCAGCGGCACATCCTGCTGCAGGCGGCTGCCAAAATGGTCAATAAGAACCTGGTCGTTCATCAATGCCATCATTGACCTCTTATAAATCGCGGACGTGATCGATCAATTTCGCCATTAGTTCCTGGCGCGTGGGAGCGCTCAAGGAGCGGAAATCGTCCTCGTTAACCACACGCCGCGGATTGACCTGGATGCGGGGAAAGTTGGAAAACTGATGCTGAGCATCGAAGTCACGTTTTGCATAATCAAAATTGTTCTTTCTTGGATCGATCATGTTAGCCTTTCCTTTCATTGAGCCGCTTCAAAATCGCCGGGCAAATCCGATCTGCGTCTCCGGCTGATAGAACGATGAGGACATCGCCGGATCGAAGTTCGGATGCCAGGAAATCGACCACGCCATTTAAAGTGGGGATGTATTTTGCCTCAGTGGAGGTGATTTTATCCACCAGTTGGCGGGAAGAATAATCTTCGGGTTTTTCACGAGAAGCGTAGATATCGGTGACAACTGCCAGATGAGCCTGATCGAGAGAATCAATGAAATCCCGTTCAAGAGTGCGGGTGCGGGAATAGGTGTGCGGCTGCCAGACCGCCACCAGCCTGCGCCCGGGGTAACGCTGGAGGGCTGCGGAGAGCGTGGCGGCTATCTTGGTGGGATGGTGCGCATAGTCACTGATCACGGTAACACCGCTGCTTTCGCCGATAATATCGAAGCGCCGGCCGGTGCCCTTGAATTCGGATAAAGCCGCGCAAGCGTGAGGGACGGAGAAGCCCAACCGGTGAACGAGCGCAAGAACCCCCAGCGCATTACGCACATTGGGTTCCCCCGGAACCTGAAGCCGAACTTCGGCAATGGGTGAAGGAGAGGTTTTCGAAGCGATCGTAAAGGACATTCCACCCAAGTCATTGGTTTCCAGGTCAAAGGCACGATAATCAACAGAATCCAAAAATCCGTAGGTGAAACCGCGAGCAGCAGCGGGCAGCGATTGCACAAGCGACGCGCTGCGAGGATGATCTCCATCCACGACAAGAATACCTTGCGGTCTCAACCTTTTTACAAAATCCTTGAAGGCAGCCAGGTACAGGTCCTGGGTGGGGTAGCAATCGGGATGGTCGTACTCCACATTGGTGATGAGACTGACGGCCGGGTTCAGACCGAGGAACATATGGTCATATTCGTCGGCTTCGATAATGAAATATTCGCCTTTTCCCGCGTGGGCATTGCTCACCAGGTTCTTGGAAACTCCGCCCAGGATGTAACCCGGGTCAAGATCCAGGCGGGTGAGAACCCAGGCGAGCATGGCGCTGGTGGTGGTTTTGCCGTGAGAACCGGCCACAGCGATGCAAATGTCGTTTTCCATCAATTTGCCCAGGAAGTCGGAACGTTTGAGAACAGGAATGCCGGCTGCCCGGGCGGCAACCACTTCCACGTTGTCATCGGGGACCGCAGAAGAACGGACAACCAGATCGGAACCAACGATATTGGCAGCGTCATGCCCCTCGAACACCCTGGCGCCTGCCTTTTGCAAGTCGAGGGCAAGAGAGGAGAGGATGCGGTCAGAACCACTCACGCTGTACCCTCTTTCCAGGAGGACGCGCGCAATGGAGGAGATCCCGGTGCCGCCAATTCCGATCAAGTGTATATGTTTCATCAGATGAACACCACAATCACAAATACAAAGCACAGCGCCACCGCAATGTAAACGGTAGGACTGGTCATCAACCACGCCGGAGGAAGAAGGGCGATCCAGCGCAGGGCTGCCTGTCCGGTCTCTGTGGCTGCATCCGGCGGGATCACGAACGTAAACGGGTAATTTGCCGAATGCAGGAAATACCACAGGGTGCCGAAAATCAGGTAGCCGTTGAAACCACCCAGAACGCCGCCCAACAAGGTATCCTGAAGAAGGTTGCGTACGAAGCGACCGCTTTCAGCAATTTTGGGTATCTTGGGCGTCTGGTAACCAAAGAAGATCAGCGCGGCAATAATGCCGGAACGCAACCAAAAAACGCTCGAGGGTTGGGAGGTGGTAATAACGTTCTTAAAGAAAGGTACGAAGGTTTCAAAAACGGTGAGGCTGAACATGGCCAGGATGATACTGAAGGTGACCAGCAATTCTTTTGCCCAGCCGCGCATGGCTCCCACCAGGGCGAAGAGCAGGATGAAGATCCACAGCAGCACATTGAGACTGATCATCTTAACTTTTCCTTCCCGCGGAATTCTGCGCTGCCAGTTCGACCAACAGGCCGGCAATCCTGGATGCCGCTTCGGGCTGATAGAGGGACTGCATTTTCCTGCTCATTTCCAGCAAGCGATCCGGTTTTTCCAGCAGCCCGGCAATGGTCGGAATTAATTTTTCAGCAAGCTCTTCATTTTTCACCATCACCGCGGCTCCATGATCAACGAGAAAACCGGCGTTGACTTTCTGATAACGCCAGGCATACGGATAGGGAACGAGAATGGCGGGCAAACCGTACAGAGGAAATTCTCCCAAGGTGGAAGCGCCGGCACGGGAAATGCACAAATCCGCGCTGGAAAACGCGGCGCCAATTTCCTCGCCCAGGAATGGGAATGGGCGGTAGTGACTGGAGAGTGAAGGAGGAAGGTGTTTGATCCTTTGCTGGATGTCCTCCCAATCCAATTGACCGGTGGAATGGATGATCTGAACCTTCTCAAGTAGCGCTGGAAGGTTATCCAGCACGGCGTTGTTGATCGACCGTGCGCCCTTGCTGCCGCCGATCACCAGAAGGACGGGCAATTCTCCGGACAAACCAAAGGTTTTCAAGGCAGCGGATTTTTCGATTTTTTGCAAATTCGTACGCACCGGGTAACCAGTAACCACCAGTTTCTTTGAGGGATCAAAATATGCCACCGAATCCCCAGCGGTCAAGGTGATGACATCAGAAAACCGCGCGAGAGATTTGAGCGCCATTCCCGGTTCAATATCAGGTACGTAGAGCAGGCTGTTGATACGGGTGCCTGCCACGGCCATGGGGACAGCCACATACCCGCCGGTGAAAAGCATGACATCAGGTTTGAATTCCCGCAGCACACGTTTTGCACGGAACACCCCTTGCATCAGTTTGAGAATGTTACCCGGCAAAGTTCGGAGACCTACACCATGCACTCCGGCAGCGGGGATTTCTGTGTAGGGAATGTTATGACAGGCGACCAGGTCGGCTTCCATGCCGCCTTTGCCACCTACCCAGAGTACGGATTCGGCACGATCACCGACCGCTTGAAGGACGGACAGGGCGGGATACACTCCGCCTCCGGTCCCCCCGGCGCAGATCAACAACCGCATGGTAGGCGCTCCTTTCTGAAACCGACGTATCCAGTTTCGATTGTCGTGCAATTCCCAACAAAATCCCGATTCCGGCAAAGGTGGTCACCAGGCTGGAACCACCGGAACTAACCAAGGGGAGGGCATTTCCGGCAAAGGGAAGCAAATTGACCAAAACTCCGGTATTGATGATTGCTTCGGTAAAAATCCATAACGAAATTCCGGATGCAAGCCATTTTCCCAGATCGTCCTTGGCGCGATTGGCGATGGTCAGCCCACGCCAGAGCAGGGCGACATACAAAGCCAGCACCACAAAAGCCCCAAAAAGGCCGGTCTCTTCAGCGATCACGGCAAAGATCGAATCGGTGGATGCCACCGGCAGACCGATGAATTTGGTGGTCGATCTTCCGATGCCCACACCGAAAACACCACCGTTGATGATGGCTTCCAGCGACCATTTCACGTGATCGGAGGCGTTCTTGGGATCCTGCAAGCCGTTCCAGTAGTCAGACAGACGGGTGGAAGCGGTGGAACTGATCTTTACCACCAGAAATCCCAATAAGCCGGTAATAACGACCACGACCAATATTTGCCGTAATTTGCCGCCGGCGATGAAGAACATGATGCCGCCGAGAAGGATGATGGTCGCAGCAGCAGAAACGTCCGGCTGGGCGAGGATCAAACCGGCGGTGAAACCGACGATGGCCATCAAGGGGATCAACCCCAGGCTCCAATGGTCGAGGGTTTCGCGTTTATTGAACAACCAGATACTCAAATAGACGATGATCGCCAGTTTGGCGAATTCGGAAGGCTGGATCGATCCTGCAAAGAGACCGCGCCTGAGACCGACCTCGGATCCCCGTCCGAAGACGAGCACGGCCAGGCAAAGAACAATGATCACGATCATGCCTGGAACTGCCCAACGGCGGAATTTGTGATAGTCAATAAAAGTAATGATGGCTGCACCAACGATCCCGACCACTCCAATCAGCATCTGGCGCAAAACGGTGGAGTATTCCGAGTTGCCCTGGTACGCGGCAAACTGCCAACTGGCTGAGTAGACCATCAACAACCCGATCGCGAACAAGGTGACTGCAATGACAACCAGCGGGAGATCAAAATTCTCGCGAAAACTCAACTTTTTCGCCGGAGCACGATTGAGGGAAGGATTTATGGTGGTGTTCATGGCAGTCCATTCACCCAATTTCTAAAAGTTTCGCCACGCTCCTCAAAATCCTTGAAGGCGTCATAACTGGTACAGCCTGGCGAGAGCAGAACCACATCACCGGGTTCGGAGATGCGCCGGCTTTCTTCGAGGGCTTCGATAAAGTCGCGCTTGATCACAACACTCGACAAGCGATCTCCGGCCACTGGCGATGCGATGGCGGCAGAAATTTTATCGGCGGCTTCTCCGAAGATCACCACGTGATCCACGCGCTGGTGGATCATCGCCGCCAGCGTGTCCCAGGGAAGGTTCTTGTCGCGTCCACCAAGGAGGAGAACTACCGGTCCGGTGAAGACGTTGAGAGCGGCGATGGTACGCTCGGGGGCACTGGCGATGGAATCGTTGACCCAGCGAACACCGTTGTGTTCGCGCACCAATTCCTGGCGGTGTTTGACCCCTTTGAAACCGCTCACTCCCACCTGCATGGCTTGCGGAGACAGACCCGCGGCGTGTGCAATGGCGCAGGCTGCCAGAACGTTCATCAGGTTGTGTTCACCGCGAAGTTCTATCGCGGAACCTTCCAGGAGGATGGATCTTTTTCCGTTCTCGGACAGGACGATATTTCCATGCTCGACAAAGACAGCCGTTTCATCGGAAACGGGAAGAGCGCGACCAAAACTGATCAGGGAACCGCGAACTTGCGCGCGCAGGTTCCAGGATTCGGGATCGTCGCGGTTCAATACGGCAATATCGCCTTTGTCCTGGTGAACGAGTATGTGAGATTTGGCGCGGATATAATCGGCCATTGTGCCGTGGCGGTCGAGGTGGTTGGGAGTGATATTCAACACCGCGGCAATATGGGGACTGGTGGTCATTTGCTCCAACTGGAAGCTGGAAAGCTCCAAAATGACGAGGTCATGCGCATCGATCTTCTCCACCAATTCGATGAGCGGATTGCCAATGTTGCCGCCCACCCAGGCAATTCGCGGAGGGATCGCTCCAGCAGCAGCCATTCTTCCAACGAGGGTCGTGGTGGTGGTTTTACCTGCTGAACCGGTGATGCCAATCACGGGGGCTTTCACGGCTTGCATGAAGATCTCGGAATCATTGGTGACCGGGATGCCACGACGCCCTGCTTCCCGAATGAGGGGGATGGTGAGGGGGACACCGCCAGAGACACAAACCAGAGAGGTTTTTTCAAGCAGTTCGAGGGGATGACCGCCAAGCGCCCATGTCACTGAAGAGTCACCCAAGGAAGCAATGCCAGCCTGTAGCTGTTCACGGCTTTGCATGTCGGTGACTGTCACCAGCGCTCCCTTGTGTAATAGAAAACGAGTCAGCGCCAGACCCTGGCGGGCGGCTCCTATGATCAAAACCCGTTTTCCCGAAAAGTCAAACATCAGTCTCATCCTATCGACAATGCCACACCAAAGATCGCGGCCAGCAAACCGATCAACCAGAAACGCTGGACAACCTGGGTTTCACTCCAACCCGAAAGCTCAAAATGGTGATGCAGGGGTGCCATCTTGAACAGCCTTTTTCCATGGGTTAATTTGAAATATGCCACCTGCAGCACCACGCTGGCTGCGTTTGCCACCGGGATGATGGCGATGAGGGGCAGCAGCAGCCATTGACCGGTCATCAACGCGACGACACCGAGAACCGCACCCAGCGAGAGAGAACCAGTGTCTCCCATGATCATCATCGCGGGGTGGACATTGAACCAGAGGAAGCCAAAAAGTGCGCCAACGATGGTAAAGCAAAAACGAGCCACGAAGAGATTGCCCTGCATGATGGCGATTCCACCGTATGCCGCGAAAGCCGTGGCAGAGATCAGTCCGGCCAAACCGTCCAGCCCGTCGGTCAAATTGACGGCGTTGGACATGGCTACGATGATGAAGGTTGCCAGGGGAATGTACCAGATTCCCAGGTCGATCACCGTGTTCAAGCCCGGCCAAAACATCTGGGGAACGTTG
>DAOUGM010000156.1:0-3177 GCA_034428895.1 Anaerolineaceae bacterium | reverse complement strand
ACCCCTATGGCGAGGGCGGCGATGACGATAAGCACACCGATAATTGTCTTTTTCATGCAACTCTCCTTTTCCAATTACATAAAAAGGATACTACCCAAATATGAAGATTTTATGAAGAAAAACTAACAATCCGGATTCGTTTTGTCTGGAATCCGGATCGTGGGTGTTCGGGTTTCAATCCTCGTTCAGTCGAGGCCGAGCTCCTTCATGAACTTTTCCTTGTTGGCGCCGCGCGCGGTCTTGCCGCTGCTGGTCTTGATGAGCCACTTGGGTCCTACCAGGTGAACGTAGCGCAGGGCGATGGCCGAGCCGCGCGTGACCACCGCGCGGATGCCGTCGGCGATGCGGTCGCGCTCCGCCTGGTCTTCGGTATCCACCTCGGCGACGATGACCACGTCTTCCGTGCCGGCTTCTTCATTATAAATACCGAATGCCACCGTGCGCCCGGGGTGCACACCCGGCACTTCCATGGCCAGTTCCTCCAGGTCCATGGGGTAGACGTTCTTGCCGCCGACGATGATCATGTCCTTCTTGCGCCCGGCGACGTAAACCTGTTCGCCCACCTTGTAGCCGTAATCGCCGGTGAAATACCAGCCGTCCTTCATTGCCTTATGGGTGGCATCGGGACGGTGGTAGTAGCCGGTGAGCATGCAATCGGACTGCAGGGCAAGCTCGCCGATGACGCGGTCTTCCACGCTGTGCCCGTGCTCGTCGGTCACCTTGACCTTAACGTTGGGCAGCGCGGGTCCGGCGGAAACCATGATCACGCTCGGGCGCCCGTCGAACGCCGGTTTGGCCAGGCGCTCCACCTGCATGGCCTCGCGGTCGATCTCGTCCAGCACCACAGGAGAGTCGATGCCGCCCTGGGTGACGGCAAAAACGTTCTCCGCCATGGCGTAGCAGGTGCACAGGGCCGATTCCTTCAGCCCGTAGGGGGCGAAGCGCTGCAGGAAGAGCTGGTGGCTCTCGTGGCGCATGGGTTCGGAGCAGTTGGAGATGGCGCGCCAGGTGGAGAGATCGATGCCCTCCAGGTCGCGCTCGCGGATCTTTTTGGCGCAGAAGTTATAGGCGAAGTTCGGCAGCCAGGCAAGAGTGCCGCGGTATTTGGTCACTGCCTGCAAGAGGCGCACCGGCGCCCTCACCCACTCGAAGGGCGAAAGGATCACCAGCGGAACGCGCAACAGGATGGGCATGAGGAACCCGGCGATCAGCCCCATGTCGTGATAGAGCGGCAGCCAGGAGACGATGACATCCTCTGCATCCAGGTGCAGCGTGCGGGCGTAATTGTGCAGCTGGTTGCAGACCGCCTGGTGCGAGAGGGCAACGCCCTTCTGCAGACCGGTGGTACCGCTGCTGTGCTGCAGGAGGACGATATCCTGCGCATTGCGCTGCAAACCGCCGAAGGTGGAAAAATCCACCCCTCCGGCAGGCTCGACGGTATCGGAAACGATGACGCGGCGCACGGAGGAGCCCTCACCCAGCGCGGCGTGCACCTCGGGCGCGAATTCGCGGTAGGTGACCACCACCTCGGGTTTGGTGATGGAGACCAGCGAGGTCAGGTCGGCGCGGTAGCGCTCGGGCAGCAGCTTCTCGGTGAGGAAGGGCATGATGGAGGGGATGGCGCCGTGCAGGATGGTGCCCCAGTAGGCATAGATCAGGTCCAGGCTGTGCTGCAGGATGAGGATCACCACCTCGCCGGGCTGCACGCCCTCGCGCTTGAGGGTGCGTTCCCAGGCGGCGGCGCCGGTGATCAGGTCGCGGAAGGTGAGCGGCTGATCTTCCTTGCCGTGCAGCAGCACGGTGAGCGCCGTCTTGTCGGGGCACTCATTGTAAGATTGTTGAAGGATCCTGGTGAAGGTTGTCATCATCAGCCGGCGCGTGCTTCGATCAGCGCCGCGAGCTGCTCGAGAGTATCGAAGGTTTCGGCGTTGAGCTCGGAATCATCCAGGTGGACGTTAAAGGTGTCTTCGACGAACAAAGCCAGGTCGACCAGGCTGAAGGAATCGACCATGCCGCTGGTGATGAGCGGCTGATCGGGGGCAAGCACACGGTTGGGCTGCTTGAGGACGTTGGCGGCAATGTAACCGCCCAGTTTGGATATCATTTCAGTGTTCATGGCTTCTCCAAGGTTAGGATCTAAGGAATTATACCAAAGGCGAGGTCAGCTCAACGCCACATCCAGGAAGGTCATCACCGCGAAACCGGCCATCGCGCCCAGGGTTGCCCAGTCGGTGCTGGTTCCGCGCTGCGATTCAGGGATGAGCTCCTCAACCACCACGTAGATCATGGCTCCGGCGGCAAGACTGAGCGCATAGGGCAGGATGGATTGCATGGTGATGACTGCCAGCGCTCCCAGCACACCGGCAATGGGTTCGACCAACCCGGACGCCTGCCCCATCAGGAAAGCCTTGCGGCGCGAGAGTCCCTCGCCGCGCAGGGGCATCGACACCGCCATACCTTCGGGGAAGTTCTGCAAACCGATACCCAACGCCAGCGCCAGCGCGGAGGTCAGGCTGGCGGAGGGAATGCCCGCCGCCACAGCGCCAAACGCCACGCCCACAGCCAGCCCCTCGGGGAAGTTGTGCAGGGTGATCGCCAACACCAGCAGCACCGAACGCTGCCAGTGGGTCTTGATGCCTTCCGATTCACTGGTCGCCAGCCCGGGGTGCAGATGGGGAAGGAGTTTGTCAACGAGATAGAGGAAGGCGCCACCGGAGAGAAAGCCGATCACAGCCGGCAGCCAGCCGGGCGTGCCCGCAGCCTCGGCCATGTCGATGGCGGGCAGCAGCAACGAGAAGAAGGAGGCGGCGATCATCACCCCGGCGGCAAAACCCAGCATGGTGACCATCAGACGGCGCGAGACGGTTTTGTTAATGAAGACAAAAGCTGCTCCCAGCGCAGTGACCGCCCAGGTGAAGAGGGTGGCGAACAGCGCCTGAACGATCGGAGAAAAAGAGGAAAGGAATGCGATCATGGCAGGATCTCCCGGTTGAGCATGGAGTAATTATATCCTACACGAAACGTAGAGGCGATTCGTGCGAATTGCGCGTCCTCGATGGTTGGGGCGATTCATCCCCCACAGAAAGCGCCAGCATGGGGGACTGACAAAAATCGCCTTTTGCAATGAAAAATGCTGCAGAAACATGGGAAGCGATTCGTTTTTTGTTTTAAAAGTGG
>DAOUGM010000155.1:0-20453 GCA_034428895.1 Anaerolineaceae bacterium | reverse complement strand
GCAGCGGCAAGCCTGGGTGCGGGGCGTTTTTATCTGTTTCGAACCATCACACTGCCGCTGCTGATCCCTGGACTTGCCGGTTCTTTTCTTCTTCTCTTTGTTGAATCGCTGGCCGATCTGGGGAATCCGTTGTTCATCGCCGGAAATAAGACCGTCTTATCGGCTCAGATCTACCTTGCGGTGATCGGAGAGTATAACTATCAAAAAGCTTCAGCCTTGTCTTTGGTCCTGATCATTCCAACGCTGATCATTTACCTTGTTCAGCGTTATTACGTTAACCGCCGTACATATATTTCTGTAACAGGTAAACCAGCCGGTGCAACAATCAGAGAAAAAGACCCGATCATTCGCTGGGCTGTCAACATCATTACTTACCTGATCATTGCTTTCATCATACTATTGTACGCTACGATCGTGTATGGTTCGTTTAGTTCTGCATGGGGTGTGGATTTTACACCAACATTGAAACATTGGAACATGACCATCACGCGTGGGGTTGAAGCGATCCTGGATACGACCTTCCTGAGTGTCCTGGCGACCCCGGTGGCGGCCATCCTGGGTATGATCATTGCGTGGCTGGTGGTGCGTAAAAAGTTCACCGGCAAGGATGCCCTGGATTTCACTTCCAATCTTGGAGGAGCCGTTCCCGGTACCATTCTGGGAATTGGTTTTGTCATGGCTTTTAATAAACCGCCGTTGGCGTTGGCGATCGTGGTATATGCCTTGCTCGCATTGTTTTATTCACAGGTAATTGGCAAAAAACCCATTGAACGCATCATCATTTTGATTGTGGGAACTGCATTGGGTGTGGGACTCACACGGTTGGACGAGCGGGCAATGTTCTTCACCCTTGGCGGAATTTACTTTGCCCTCGCAATATTATCATTGGTCAACCAAAGAAAATTCCTAAAACCGCTGATCATTGCCTTGATAGGCTTATATGTGATGTCGACCAATTGGGCAGTAGTCATTGCCAAACCGATCGCCAATTACAGCCGTTCATTGGAAAGAGGTTTCTGGAGCAATGCGATATTCCAGATCTCGGATCACATCAAGGTACTCATCCAACCCACTCCAGCCCTGGAAGCGATCATCCTGATCTTTGCCGGAGTATTGCTTTTGCAGGGTATTAACGGAAAGGTATTTCGCATTGGTCTGGGCACGCTTGGGCTTGCCGTACCTTGTGCTCTTTCTTTTGTGGGTGTACCTTTTGCCATGGTGGGAGGGGCATATATCATCATGGCTGCGTTTATAGTGCGCAGCCTGCCGGCATCAGTCCGCTCAGGTATTGCGGCGCTCCAACAGATTGATCCGTCGATCGAGGAGGCATCGAATATACTAGGTGCAGATGCCCAATACACATTCAGAAAAGTAACCCTGCCTCTTATTCTGCCTGCTTTGTTTGCGGGTTTGATATTCAGCTTCACCCGGCACATGACCAGCCTGTCTGCCATCATCTTCCTGGTCAGTGCTAAATGGAGGATCGTCACCGCTTCGATCTTGAGCGAATGGGAACAAGGCGGTGTGAGTATCGCGGCAGCGTATTCAACCGTAATCATCATATTCGTGTTGATCGCGATTTTTGTGCTCAACCTGATCGTCAACAAATTATTCAAAGGCCGCGGTTCTGTGGATATGAGCCAGGGCTTCTAATAAAAAATTGAGGAAAAACAAATGTATCTGACCCTCGAAAATATTACCAAAGTATTCCCCCCACGCGGTGGAGTGAGTGAAGTTACCGCGGTGAATAACGTTAACCTGGATATTGCCAAGGGAGACCTGGTGACCTTGTTGGGGCCTTCCGGGTGCGGAAAGACCACCACTCTGCGCATGATCGCTGGCTTTGAATTCCCAACCACCGGAAAGATCACTCTGGACGGTGAACAGATTAATTCCCTCCCTCCGCATAAACGCGATATGTCCATGGTATTCCAGAGTTACGCAATATTTCCACATTTAAATGTAACAGAAAATATTGCTTACGGGTTGAATGTGCATAAACTCCCCAAAAAAGAGATCAGTGAAAGGGTAAATAGGGTTCTTGAACTGGTTCACCTGGAGGGATATGGACACCGCGCTCCAAATCAGTTGTCAGGTGGGCAGCAGCAGCGCGTGGCTTTAGCCCGCGCCCTGGTCATGGAACCCAAGGTTCTTTTAATGGATGAACCGTTATCCAACCTCGACGCGAAATTGCGCGAGGAGATGCGTACCGAGATTCGCCGCATTCAAAAAGAGTTGAACATTACCAGCGTCTATGTTACACACGACCAGATCGAAGCCATGACACTTTCAGATAAAATCGTGGTAATGAACGAAGGAATCATCGAACAAATCGGAACACCGGTCGAGGTGTACCGCTACCCCAACAGCCGTTTTGTGGCAAACTTCATTGGAAGAGCGAATTTTGTTCCCGGCAGGGTATTGGAACAACATGATGCAAAAATAACGGTGGAATCACTGGGAAAAACGATTAAACTGACCAACATTCGCAGGGATTTTAAACAAAACGAGGAAGTGAATTTGATCGTTCGCCCGGAGATGGTTGAGGTTAAAAAAAGCGGCGGTCTCTACAATGGCATCATCCGACGAGCAGTATACCTGGGAAATGTGATCGAATACGATATTGATATTGCCGGCTTATTGATCACAGGAGTTGAAACAGATCCTATGGAAATGACCCTTCTTTCTGAAGGTGAGAAGGTGACTATTGATTTTGCCCAATCCTGCATCCAAGTGCTTCCGACGGGTAAGGTATGACAGAATTTGATATCGTCATGGTCGGTAATTTTGCCAAAGACAAGTTGATCGTCGATGGTGTGGAAGAGATTGCGTCTGGTGGGGGAGTGTATTATGGAAGTGTGGTCATTCGTAGTCTCGGTTTAAAGGTGGCAGTTGTGACACGCCTGCATCCGGATGATTTTCCGCGACTGGATGAATTGCGCCAGGATGGAATCGAGGTTTTTGCCACCCCGGCGCAAGGTACCTCTGGAATCGCGAATTATTACCAATCATCGGATATGGAAAGACGTGTCTGCAAGCCGATAGGATTTGGCGGCAAATATTTACTTGATGAGATACCTGATCTTCAAACCCGGTTGATCATGCTCTCCCCGCTCTATGCAGGTGAAGTGGATCTTCCACTCCTGAACTCCCTTTCAGAACGTGCCCCATTGGCTATGGACATCCAGGGATTCGTGCGCGTGCCGGTGGATGATGGTTTGATTTTCCAGCCCTGGGAGGAAATGGCGAAAGGTTTACGTCACGTAACTTATCTCAAGGTGGATAAAGCGGAAGCCGAGTTCCTTACCGGAGAAACTGACCTTCACAGGTCGGCTGAGATGCTTCATTCCATGGGACCAAAAGAGATCGTACTAACGCAGTCTTCTGGTATCACCGTTTATGCCGAAGGCAGGTTTCACACGGCACCCTTCAACCCCAGGTCGCTTGCTGGAAGGACCGGCAGGGGCGACACCTGCTTTTCCACTTATTGTTCCATGCGGCTGTCTGCAGATCCTGAAATTTCCTGCCGCTGGGCGGGTGTGATCACCTCGTTGAAACAGGAGGTCCCAGGACCCTGGAAAGGAACGAAACAACAGGTTATTGACATATTAAAAAAGCAATACAATTAATATTGGAATTCAAGATGACGCCAATCGATAGAGAGAGCGCTTTACACTATCACCAGCTTAATGGTATTCCAGGCAAGATCAAGATTGCCGCGAGTAAGCCGCTGGATACCCAGTTGCAGCTTGGATTGGCATATACGCCGGGTGTGGCATATCCGGTACTCGAAATCGAACGTGATCCCGAACTTGCATACGAATATACGTCGAAGGGCAACCTGGTTGCAGTGATCTCCAACGGCACTGCCATCCTGGGGCTTGGCAACCGGGGGGCATTGGCAAGCAAACCGGTGATGGAAGGCAAGGCGGTGCTCTTTAAGAAGTTTGCCGATATTGACAGCATAGACATTGAAATCGATTCAAGGGATCCTGAGACTGTCATAACGGTTTGTGCGGCGATCGGTAAAACATTTGGCGGCATCAACCTGGAGGATATCCGATCACCGGAATGTTTCCACATTGAGAAACGGTTGAAGGAAATCCTCGATATTCCTGTTTTCCATGACGATCAGCATGGGACTGCAATCATCCTTGGAGCCGCAATCACCAACGCGTTGGAAATCAGCGGCAAGAAGATCGACGAAATCAAGGTGGTATTTTCAGGCGCCGGCGCGGCTGCACTGGCGTCCGCCAATCACCTGGTGTGCATTGGAGTACCGCGAGAAAACATCTGGATGTGCGATGTCAAGGGGTTGGTGTACAGGGGACGTAAGGAAGAAATGTTTGCAGAAAAAGAAGCCTTTGCCCAGGGTGATATGTATGCTAGCCTTTCTGATGTCATGGAGGGAGCGGATATATTCATTGGCCTCTCTACAGCGAACATAGTCACAGAAGAAATGCTTAAGCGCATGCGTTCCGCGCCGGTGATCTTTGCCATGGCAAACCCCGACCCGGAGATCAAATATGAACTGGCCAGAAAAGCCCGCCCTGATGCCATTGTTGGCACTGGCCGCTCAGATTATCCCAACCAGGTGAATAACCTGCTTGGATTCCCGTTCATCTTCCGCGGTGCCCTGGATGTGCGCGCCACGGAAATCAACGATGAAATGAAAATTGCCGCAAGCAAGGCACTGGCTTTACTGGCCAAAGAAACACCCTCTCAGGATGTGTTGGACGCCTATGGATTGAAAAACCTTGAATTTGGACCGGACTATATCCTTCCGAAACCGCTCGATAAGCGCGTTTGCCTGTGGGAGGCGCCTGCCGTAGCCAGGGCGGCAATGGATAGCGGTGCTGCCCGCAAGAATATCGATCTGCATGAGTATGTTTTGGAACTTGAACACAGATTAATGGGTTAATATTTTTATTACAAGGAGGTGTGAGTGAACGAAATGCCAGGTGCAAAATCAATTGGATTCCGCGGTATTACTGTTAATGCTGAAGCACGTTCGATAGAAAAATGGCGTAAACAGGTCATTGCCGGTCAACCGGAGACAGGTAGATCATATGCATTGATCAGCGATGAAGGCAGCTACATGCCTGGAGGTGAAGGAACAGCCCCCACACCGCTGACCTATTTTGTCAGCGGCATGGCCCTTTGACTGATCTCACACGTGTCGCAGGTTGCGACCAAAAAGAAACTCAAGATCAGCAATGAGCGCGTCAGCGTGACCGGTCATTTCCACGAACAGGGATCTGTGCTCAAAGGTGATGCCGAAGGTTACTGTGATGGATTTGAAGTTGAAATCTCGATGGAAACTGAAGAATCACTTGAGGAAATTAACAATCTGATCCGTCTCTCGCGTCAGATGTGCTTTACTGAAAAGGCGTTGGCAGGTGCTGTGACGATCACGGTAAAGCAAAACATAAACGGAAAAATGACGGAATTCTAGATTAATTTTGTTAATATTGTCTGTATGGAATCGGACATATAATGTAAATACCTTTCCATGAAATCATCATTAAGGAGTGTTCAAAATGATCCAGATTAAGAACCCCAAGACACGCGATGAGTTTAAGGCTTATTATGATTTGCGTTATAAAGTTCTAAGAGAACCCTGGGGTCAACCACGGGGAACCGAGAAGGATGACTATGAACCAATTTCGCAGCATTTCATGGCGGTAGACGACCAGAGTGGTGAGGTCGTTGGATGCGCAAAGCTGTTCGAGAATGAGGCGGGTGTGGCCTGGCTTTCGCATCTGGCAGTGGCGATAGCACATCAAAAAGAGGGCATTGGCAAATTATTAACTGATTATATCGAAAACGTTGCCCGATCTGAAGGATACAAAATGATTGGCTGTTTGGCACGCCTCAATACCACCAAATATTTTGAGCGTGCGGGATACAAGATCAGCGGCCTTCCCTCACATTATTTTGGCACTACCCAGGTAGTGTGGATGGAAAAATCACTTTAGTTTCTTGAATTGATCATTAAATGACAACACCCCAATCGACAAGATTGGGGTGTTGTTTTGCCAATAAATACCGCTAAAGATTTATTCAGCGCCAGCCGGTTTCGGCGGACGTTGCTTGAACAACTTTTTGAATAAATCAAGCAGGGCAGAAAATGGTGCGAAAATCCAGCTGATAAAACCATTGACCAACGCAAACCCTCTGCTGAGCCAGAGAAGGAATGGGCGCAAAAACCGAAGGAATTTAAAGCGTGCGTAAGCCAGGCAGAGCAGAATGGTGGCGATGGAGATTCCAAACCGAGCCCAGTCGCTGAATTCGATGTGTGCCAGGTCTTCGAGCAGTAATTCAATGCCGATATTCAAAACCAGGATATACGCTGCAGTTTTCAGGATCGGGGCTTTCTCTACTACATAACTGAACAAGCCGGCTGCAAAGCGCATGACCAGGATGCCGATGAAGACGCCCAGGATGACAACCCAAAGTTTTTTGGAGAGCGAGACAGCCGCAACCACATTATCCAGGCTGAATGCCAGGTCCATTAATTCCACAGCCAGTACGGTCGACCAGAATGTGCGCTCTTTGAGGGGTTTATTGGCTTCTTCATCTCCTGTATACCCGTGCGCACTCAGGTCGTCGAGTGCCAGTTTGATCAGGTATGCAGCACCGATAAGTTTTAGCCAGGGGTTTTGAATGATGTAACTGGCTGCGAAGAGCATTAATCCACGACCAATATAAGCTCCAAGCAGGCCTACCCGAAGGGCTGCACCGCGCTGCGGACCGAGTAGTTTGTTTGCGGCATGGCCGAACTTCTGCATGCTCTTAGGCCAGGGAATTGGATCGTGTTCCGGCAGAGGTGCAACCATTGCGCCGAGGATGGCAGCATTATCGATGGACAGGATTCCTTCAAGAAAGATCAGTTGCAGGACAATTGCGATAAACGAAAAATCCATTGTTTCTCCTTTGAAAAACATACATCCTGCAACCTGCCGCAGGATGCTTTCATAACCTTTCTTTATGCAATTTGTGACACTTCTCTTATAGCATACTATTTATGGATTTTAAATTAATCAGGATGGATTTCATAAAATTCAGGATGAAACTCCCGCTGAAATATGTAAATCAATCATCTGTTGGGCGGTTGGTGTGATGGGCAAACAATTGATTTCATCCCCCATGCTGTGCGATCTTGAAAAACCTGTTGGATCGACTCCTACAAATAATGTTAGAATATTTTTATAATAAAGAAAGGAGATTAGATCATGAACATCGTGATATGGATACTTGTAGGTGCAATCGCCGGTTTTCTCGCAGATTGGGTGGTCAAGGGTATCCGCATGGGATTGCTAGGCAAGATCATTGTCGGAATCCTGGGCGGTTTTCTGGGCGGATGGTTATTCGGTTTGCTGGGGATCTCCCTGGGAGGAGGTTTCCTGGCTGATGTAATTGCAGCCTTCGTGGGTGCTGTGATACTGCTGCTGCTCCTTGTGCTCATTCGGCGCAGATAGCAAGTAACGTTTCTCCTTAAAAACAACCTCCGGGAACATACTTTTCCGGAGGCTATTTTTTACTGGTAAAGGGAGGGTGTGTCCGATTCCAATAGATCAAGGCTGTTTGAACATTGTCACATACCTTGTATAGCCCTCTTTGTTCAATTGGCGGGTGGATGCACCCTGGGCGATACCTAACATGACCGCTTCCGGTTGCAGTATTTCTGTGCCGGAGAGAATATCCACTCCGTTGTCGAACAACACCGGAGAAAGCGGCGTGGTAGGTCCCAGCATGATGACAGTGGCATCTTCACGACACAGAGACACCAGTTCCTCGAAAGTTTGGTTGATCAGCGTGGTGGCTGTGATTGCCAAAAAATCAGCCTGGGGGATGATCTGGGGCGCTGCGTCCGACGGCAGATCGCCATCTCGCGGATTCAATTCCAGAACCCACAGGTTCTTTACTTGTGTTTTCAGCTCATCGACAAATGGAAAATGCCCGATCAAGGCAATGTTTTTCTCCCGGCCGTTCTTCGCCAGGTATTGGGTGGCGTTAAGATCGCTCTTGGGTGATTTGACCCTGGGCAGGAGGGCATTGATGACAGCCAAGGCTATGGACGCCTCGGTTAAGCTGGGTGAGTGGATCAGATCGATTAATTCTTCGGTTTTAAACTCAAGCAAGTGGCCGGCTTTGTTCACCCGGATATGACTGCGGTGAACATACTCGTCGTTAGCCAAGCTGGCTGCCAGTCCGCAGCGCAGACCTTCGGCTGTTTCAGCCAAAACGGCAGTACGCGTCATACCTACCTGGATGGAAAGGATGCGACCTGGCACTAACGCTTTGATCAATTCATCTGTAACGTGCATCATGTAATCCTTGAAGGTGTAAAAAATTAACTACGATTATTGATCAGATGATCATAATCTTCGGGAGAATCAATATCGAATAACATGTTTGGATCTTCAACGGGAATGAATTGCAGAGGGTGTTTTGAAAAGATCAGCCTGCCGCCTGCGTCGCCTTGAAGTGTGAGTAGTTCCTGAAAAAAAGACTTGTCGAAGAGCACCGGATTCCCGCGTTTCCCTTGATATGCGGATACGAAAATGGGAACTGGTAGGGTACTGGAACGGTAAACTGCAATCATTTTTTCGATAAAAGCGGCAGGTACCTGGGGTTGGTCGCCTAGAAGAAAAATGACCGCATCTATGGCATCCGGAAGCGCATCAATGCCGCAGCGGACAGATGTACTTTGACCTTGAGCCCAATCTGGATTGTTCACAATCCTTACTTCCAATCCGGTCAGAGAAATTTCAATTTCATCGGTCACCGCTCCGCTAACCACAATCACCGGAGAGAGTCCGGCGTTCAACGCCGATTTCACCGGCCAGCGGATCAACGCTTCGTCATGCCAGGGAAGCAGCAACTTGGGTTGTCCCATCCGTGTGGAACCGCCTGCAGCCAGTACAACTGCAGCGATATTTTGCCTGGATGGGAGAACGGGATCGGTCATGCCTTGACACCGTGCTGGGTGGCTACGATCTCCGCCATGATCGAAACGGCAATTTCCGCCGGCTGCCTGGCGCCGATTTTCAATCCCACGGGGCCGTGGATGCGCTGGAAATGCTCTTCATCCACCCCTTCCTCGCGCAGTGCTTCGAGCCGTTTTGCTTGCGTAACCTTGGAACCCAGAACGCCGATATAACGCGCTTCGCTTTTAAGAGCTTCGAGGAGGGCGGCAACATCCTGCTTGTCGTCGTGGCTCAGGCACACTACGCATGTAGCGGCATCGAGATGTAATTTGTTCAAAGCATCCGAAGGCCAGTCGACGATCAATTCATCGGCATGTGGGAAGCGTTCACGGGTGGCAAACGCCGAACGTGCATCAACCACAATGGTGCGGTAATCGAGTGCTTTTGCCAGGGAAACCAACGGTATGGCGATGTGCGAAGCTCCGACAATGACCAGGCGGGGTGAAGGTACGACAAAATCAACAAAGGCTGTGACTTCGCCCGCATCGGTCGGTAAGGTGACTTCGAATGGATCATGGCTTGCCCAATCGGTGGGAATTCTGGAAAGGACTTCGTTGTTCAATTTTTCGTCGCCCAGGCTTCCCACATGGTTGCCGTTACGATGGGTAAGCATCTTGCTGCCCAACCTCTGACCGGCGATCACAGTGATCAACGCCGCCAGCGAGTTATTCGCAATGCACTCGCGCAAGGCAGGCAGGATCGTTTTCCAGGGGGTAGAGGTCATGTCTTCCACAAAGATTCTGACCGCTCCGCCGCAGGAGAGTCCGACTTCCCAGGCCTGGGCATCGGTGACTCCGTATGCAACCAGCTTTGGGATTCCGGTTTTCACCACTGTTTTCGCTTCTTCGAAGATGGCGCCTTCAACGCATCCCCCGGTCACGGAACCGGAAATTTCTCCAGCGCTGCTGATCGCCATTGTAGAACCCGCCGGCCGCAGCGATGAACCTGAAACGTTAACCACGGTTGCCAGGACGGCTGTTTTTCCGCCCAATCTCCATTTTTCCACATCATTCCAAATCTCACGCATGCGCTACTCTCCAAATGGGTTTATTCCGTTCCTGGAAATCTAAGTTAGGTGATCCAGGAAAAATTAAAAGTGCGCGCCCTCATGCACCTGTCTTTTTCTATTTGAATTCTAACATTGAAACCTGCGAAAATCTCATGCGATAGAGTTTTTACCCAGGAATTCGCGCACTTCCATCAGGGAGGGAATCCCCTGTCTTCCGCCGGGCTGGGTGGCTTTGAGCGCTGCGGTGGCATTGGCGGTCATCGCAGCCTGATGCACTTCTTCACCTCGTGACAGCGCTGCTGCAAATGACCCATGAAATACATCTCCGCAGCCGGTGGTATCCAGCACATCTACCTTCCAACCTGGGATGTGACAAGCCGGACCCCCATGCTCGCTGATCCAGCATCCGCGCTCACCATCCGTGATCACAACAGATGCACGTGGAACGCTCAGATCGACTGCCATATCACCGCAATCCTTCCTGCCGCTTAACAGTTCTCCAAACTCCGCATTGATGATCAAATGATCGACCAGTGGGATCAATTCCCGGGTTTCAGGCGGTGGATCGACTTCGATATCTGCCACCACCGGGATATCCAGCGTTTTTGCGATTTTGGCTGCCTTGATCCCGGCCTGCCGTGAATTGTCGTCCAGCAGGAGTACTCTTGTATTGCGGATCAAACTAGATGTAATTGCCTTAACCGGGGGACAAATGTTGCCCACATTATGAAGTATGGTGCGTGTATGGGTCGATAGATCGACGATGATGACCGAGTGATAGGGTGATCCCTGCTGGTCGCGAACGCAGGGGGAGCAATCCACCCCTTCCTTTTCCAGTTCATTGACTGTATACATTGAAAGGTCATCCCAACCCAGATGGCAGCAAAACGCCGTTTGGGCACCCTGGCGGGCAGCTGCTGCGATCGCCGTGGCGGTTTGCCCGCCGCCCTGGCGGGTGGATCTGACGATGCTAATTTTGCTGTTCGGTGCAGGGAACCGGTCAACATACAATAAGTCATCCACTGCAGCAGTTCCGATTCCCAATACATCCCATGTGAGTTTCATGTAATCCCTCGTCGTTTATTTTACATCGCCTCGATGGATTTTATAAATTGGTTGAATGGAAAGCACAAACTTAACAATTGACTTTAGTTTATTGAACCAATAAAATAGGATATGCCGTCGGGGTTGAACTAAAACCCCGGAATTAATATTATTGCGGAATATTGCGCCAATTAAAAGGAGAAACATGAAAAGGATCATACCAGCATTTTCAATTTTGCTCGTCCTTGCACTGCTGCTCACCGCATGTGCAAAACCAACAGCAGCACCACAACCTGTCCCCACGGAAGCAGTGCAGGCGACGGAACCAGCGGCTGAAACGGTTACCCTTGTGGTGTGGGATCAGTTCTACCGCGATGTTGAATCTCAGGTGATGAATACCCTCAATGCTGAATTTGAAGCGGCACATCCCGGAGTAAAGATCGAGCGTGTGACCAAGACCCTCGATGATTTGAAGGTCACCCTCAAACTGGCTCTTTCCGAGACCGGCGGTCCGGATGTGGCGCAGGTGAACCAGGGACGCAGCGATATGGGCGCCATGGTGCAGGCTGACCTGCTCCTGCCGCTCAATGATTACGCTGCGCCGTACAAATGGAATGAACGCTTCTCCACCTCGGTGGCGAGTCGCAATAGCTTTACTGCAGACGGCAAGACATTTGGTCAGGGCAACCTGTACGGTGTCAGCCCTACGGCTGAAGTTGTCGGCGTTTATTACAACAAGGGAATCTTCGAGGCCAATGGTTGGACAGTTCCGACCACCTTCGATGAATTCCAAACCCTGCTGGCGACCATCAAAGCCGCAGGCATCACCCCCATTTCCTTCGGCTCTCTGGATGGCTGGAACGCCATTCACGAATTCAGCGCCATCCAGCACGTGCTGGTGACCCCTGAATACATCAACGATTTCGTTTACGGTGTGAACAATGCCACCTTCGACACCCCGGAAAACCAGGAAGCCGCCCGCATCCTGCAGGATTGGGTGGACAAGGGTTATTTCAGCCAGGACTTCTCGGGTATCGGGTATGACGACAGCAATAAGCTTTTCAAGGCGGGTGAAGGCGCCATGACCATTACCGGTTCCTGGCTGGCTCCCGAACTGATCAATGACACCGATCAGACCTTTGGTTTCTTCCTGATGCCTGCCAATGAAGGCAAAACCCGCATGGCCATCGGCGGTGTTGGGGTGCCGTTTGCGATCCGCAAGACCACCGAACACGCCGACCTGGCGGCCGAATACTTGGATTGGATGATCAGCGAACGTGCAGCAAAATTATGGGCGGAAGCGGGAATGCTCCCAGCCATGCCTATGCCGTCGGATACCAATGTGGATACCGGTTCGCTCTTCTATGAAACCATCGCAGCATGGAACACCATCAACCAGGAGAATGTTGTTGGTCATTACATCGATTGGGCTACTCCGACCTTTTATGACACGATCGTGGCAGAACTCCAGAAGTTGTTGGGCAAGACTATCGACCCCGCGGCATTCACGGCTGCCGTGGAAGTCGATTACGCGGCTTTCCTCGCCGGGAACAAATAATTAAGCTCCATATTGCCCGCTCCTTCTAAATAGGAGGAGCGGGCAAATCATAATTGATCGGAGAAACCCCATGCAAATCCAGCACCGCTGGCCGGGGGAATCCCGCTTTCACGGCTGGCTGTATATCCTTCCAGGCATGCTCATCTACCTGGTCTTTATCTTCTACCCGATCCTGGAAACGATCCGCACCAGTTTATACAAATGGGACGGTTTCAGCAGTAATCGTATCTTTATTGGATTCGACAATTATGTGAATCTTTTGAACGATTCACAATTTCTCAAGGCACTACTCAATAATTTCACATTCATCATTTTTTATTCCCTGATACCCATTATCCTCGGGTTGATCCTGGCGTCGCTGCTTGGACGTAAACCGCTGCCTGGAATGACATTTTTCCGTGCCGGACTTTTTCTGCCGCAAATTCTCAGCATGGTGGTGGTGGGTGTTACCTGGCGCTGGATCTTTAATCCCGCTTTTGGGCCCTTGAATATGGGGCTGCGTGCTCTGGGTCTGGATTCGCTTGCCAGTTCCTGGCTGGGAGATTTTAACCTGGCATTGCCATCAGTGGGCGCCATCGGAACTTGGGTGGAATACGGTTTTTGTATGATCCTGTTTTTGGCAGGCATGCAGCGCATTCCCGAAGATCAATACGAGGCCGCTGAACTGGATGGGGCAAATGGATTCAAACAATTGCTGCACATCACCCTTCCCAACCTGCGCCCGGAATTGGGTGTGGCACTGGTTACCACCATTATCGCTGCCATGCGTGTTTTCGACCTGGTTTATGTCACCACGCGTGGCGGACCCGGCGATTCAACGCTGGTGACCGGTTTCCTGGTTTACCGTGCGGCATTTCAGCAAAATCGCATTGGCTTCGCGGCTGCCGTGGCAACCGTGATGATGATCCTCATCCTTGCCATTTCAATGGGCATTCTCAAGCTCCAGTCCAGGGTGGAGGAGGAGGAATGAGCAGAAAACGCAGCATTCGCCTGTTGCCGACTTACCTGGTGCTTTCGTTTTTTCTGCTCCTCATTCTGCTGCCGATCATCGGACTGGTCTTTGCCGCATTCAAGACCGATGTCGAGGTGATCAAAGGCCCGTTCACACTTCCCACGCAGATCCGATTCGACTCCTTTAAGGATGCCTGGATCACCGGACGTTTCAATTACTTTTTCCGCAACAGTGTCTTCGTCACCGTAGTGGTGGTGATCGTCAGCGTCTTCCTTTCCACCCTGACCGGTTACGCATTTGGCATGCTTCCGGTTCCAGGACGCAAGTGGCTATTCCCCCTGTTGCTGTTGGGGTACATGGTACCCTTTGAGGGTGTGGTCATACCGCTCTATCATTTTCTGGATAAATTTAACCTGACGGATACCTATTGGGCGCTGATCCTTCCACAGGTGGGTTTGAGCGTCTCGTTTGGTACTTTATGGATGACAAGCTTCTTCCGCAATGCACCGATGGAATTGGTGGACGCAGCCGCCATCGATGGCTGCAACCGCTGGCAGGTGTTATGGAAGATACTCTGGCCGCTAGCCAGGCCGGCAATTTTGACACTGATCGTGCTCATCTTCATGTGGACGTGGAACGAATTTTTACTGGCGCTGGTCATGATCCAGAAAGAGACCATGCGTACATTACCGGTGGGGCTGGCATTCTTCCAGGGTCGGTATTCAGCTAATATTCCACTCATGGCGGCGGGCTCTCTGATCGTGGCCGGGCCAATCCTTTTGGTTTATATTGTCTTCCAGCGTTATTTTATCCGTGGTATGCTGGGTGGATCGATCAAGGGGTGAACGAACGAATTGAGGTATAGAGATGAATCAAAAAGAAACCAACCTTGTGAATGATGGAAAGCAGCGCGCACTGGATATCCTGCATCGATGTGCGACACCCCATGGATTTAAAGCCTCTGCGGATCCTGCCGGATATCCGCAAGTTTGGGGGAGAGACAGTATTGTGACCCTGTTGGGAGCGATCGCAAGCGGTGATCCCGAATTGATCGCTGCAGGACGTGCTTCTCTCGACAGCCTGGGCAGTGCTCAATCCTGCTGGGGGTTGGTGCCCTTGAATATCACTCCAGAGACGGGTTACATCAGTACGGAAAATGCCGGTGCATGTGATGCCAATCTCTGGTATATCCTGGGGCAGTACGCCCTGTTTCAAGCCACTGGCGATCGGCAGGCGTTTTCGAAAGCCTGGCCGAGGATCATCCGCGCCTTGAACTGGCTGCAATACCAGGACATGAACGAGTGCGGTCTGCTTGAAATCCCGGAGGCCGGCAACTGGATGGACCTCATCTCCATCCGCTACAATACCCTGTACGATAATGTGCTTTATTATGCTGCCACTCTGATTTATGAACAGGTTTGCAACCAGGTCCCTGAACTTTCCACGGATGTGCCGTGTCACAACAGTGCTGAATCGATCCACGAACGTCTCAACCTGCTTTTCTGGATCGACCGCTGCTGGGTGGCTTCTCATTTTGCCGAGCACCTGGAAAAACTGAAGGCTATCCGCTTGGAATGGTTCATGCTGTATTACAACATCGGAACCATCTCCAGTCGGCCGTTCTATCTGCCATGGGTGGCATTCCGGGAATACGGTGATTGGTGCGACAGCCTGGGTAACCTGCTTGCCATTCTTACCGGTGTGGCAGACGGACACAGGGCAGAGCATATCCTCCGCTATATGCTGCAGGTGGGCATGGCCGAGCCGTATCCCACCAAGGCCATTTACCCACCCATTTACCCGGGTGAGTCTGCCTGGCGCGAGTATTACCGCAGCCGCAACCTGAACCTGCCGCACCAATACCACAACGGCGGCATCTGGCCGATGGTTGGGGGTTTTCATGTGGCTGCCCTTGTGAGAAGGAACTGGCAGGCCGAAGCGGAACGCCTGCTGGTACGCCTGGCGAATGCCAACCGGCAGGGATTCCATTCAAATTGGGAGTTCAATGAATGGATGCACGGGGAGACCGGGCACCCGATGGGATTTGCGCACCAGGCGTGGTCGGCGGCAATGTTCCTTTATGCGGAAAATGCAGTTCGCACGGGCGCTTTACCATTATTTGATTTTCTACTGGCGGCCAAACCTGCTTCGGCTGTGGCGGCTGAACAAAATGAAATCTATTTTCATCCCGGCGGGGGAGAAGTTGGATAAGAATTGGGTTTGGCATTCACTCAGGTTACAGTGAGGATCAAATGGAGTTAACAAAGAAATTGCGCGTAGGTGTGATAGGCGGCGGAGGTATCGCACAGATGATGCACCTGCCGTTTTTGGCAAAGAATGCCGACAGGTTCGAAATCTTGGCCTTGTGTGATCTCTCACCCAAGATTCTCAGCACTATCGGCGACCGCTTCAAGGTGCCGCCAGCGATGCGCTTCTCCAGTCATCTCGACCTGGTCAGGCAGGATCTGGATGTCGTGGTGATCACCAGCGGGGGCGACCATACCCCCCAGGTGAAGGCTGCGCTTGAAGCCGGGAAGCATGTTTTTGTGGAAAAACCGCTGTGCTATTCACTTAAAGAGGTTGACGAGATGTCCGCATTGGCTGTGCGGAATGACCTGAAAGTGATGATCGGCTATATGAAACGCTACGACCCTGGCTACCATTATGCCAAAAAACGGCTTTTGGAAATGGGAGAAATCCGCTATGTTCAGATCAATACGCTGCACCCGGAGGAGGAAGGCTACCTCAAGATTCATGGGTTGATCGCGGCGGATGATGTTCCTGCTGGAGTGATGCAAGAGATCAGTCAAACTCAGCATCAACGCATTCTGGAAGCGGTGGGTGCAATTGCTCCCCATCTGCAAGCCGAATATACGGATGTTTTGCTGGGGAGCATGATTCACGACATCAATGCCTTGCGCGGTTTGGTGGGCGAACCTGAAAGAGTCTTGTTTGCCGAGCACTGGCCAGCAGGTGAAAAACCGGGCGGCATTACCACCACCATCCAATACCCCGGCGCACTGCGCGTAGTCTACACCTGGATATTTCTTCCGGAATTGCGTAATTACTTCCAGGAGATCGCGTTAATGTCTTCAACGAACAGGTTAAGAATCCAGTTTCCTTCCCCTTATCTGCGTAATTTTCCAACTCCTGTGGTCGTTGAAAGCATGAAAGACGGCGCAGCAGTGGAAGAAAAGGTGATCGTTTCGTATGAGGAAGCCTTCGAACAGGAACTTCTTGCTTTTTATGAGTGCGTGGTTTCGAATCGGTCACCATTGACGGATCTGGCGGATGCCCGCCGCGATATTATCCTTCTTCAGCAAATACTTGCAGCGCTCCATCCCGCAGGCTTGGGTGGAGAAGCAGCTGCGAAATCAGGATAAATTTGCGATGTTCAGGATCTCTTTGCACGGATCAAGTTTTGTCGGCAGCCGGTTTGGTTACCAACCTTCCGGAAGCTGGGAGCAGTGCGTTGAAGCGTTGACTGCGTATTATCAACCCATCGAGACTTTTTTGCAGCGTTTTGACGCTCTCCTTGATCAAGTACAAAGGATGGGTTTCCAGAGAATGGACGTGTGGCAGCCTGCAGTGTTGAATTGGCAGTGGGCGACATCCAGGCACATCGAAGATGCCAGGTCGATCATCGAAAACCGTGGAATGGAAATCACCAGCCTGGCGGGTGAATTTGGTGTCTCGCGCGCGGAATTCGACTCGGCATGCCGCCTGGCGCATGCCATTGGAACCCCCCTATTGAGCGGCACAACTGCCCTACTCTCCGGTGACAGGTCGTTTGTGATCGAAACATTGAAGAGGTATGATCTGCGCCTGGCGATCGAAAACGAGGTGGAAACTGCCCCGGCACAAATACTGGAGCAGATCGGAGAAAACAGTAGCGGGTGGTTGGGTGCGGCTGTCGACACCGGCTGGTGGGCAACCCACAATTATGATGTTGTTCAAGCTCTTCACGAACTGAAGGGGTTCGTCTTCCATGTTCATCTCAAGGACGTTCTACCCGGTCCGGAACATATCAATTGCGGTTATGGCAAAGGATGCGTCCCGATAGCGGATTGTGTACGAGCGTTGATCGCCACCGGCTATTCGGGTGTGGTCAGCCTCGAGAATCACTCCCTCGATCATGACCCCACCAGCGAATTGATCGAGGGAAAACGTATGCTCGAAGAATTGATGGCGAGCACTGGTTGAGGAAGTATGAGTCTGCTGGAAGAAATTTTTGAACAACCATCCATTAATAAACACCTGATACATACTCAAGTCAAACGGATTGTGCAAATTGCGGATCTGTTTCGTGGAAACGACATCCGTTACATCTACCTTGCGGCACGGGGAAGCTCGGATAACGCTGGAAAATATGCCCAGTATTTATTTGGCGCGGTCAACCGGCTGCCCATGGCGCTAGCGACCCCTTCGCTTTTCAGCCTCTATGCAACGCCACCACTATTGAAGAATGCGCTTGTGATCGGCATATCGCAATCGGGCATGTCGCCGGACATTCTCAGTGTGCTCGAGGAAGCCCGCCGGCAAGGATGCCCGACATTGCTCATTACCAATTCGCCGAATTCCCCCATGGCCGAAATATCGGATCATGTTATTGATATTCATGCGGGTGAAGAGAGGGCAGTAGCGGCAACCAAGACATACACCGCAACGCTGACTTGCATTGCGTTGTTGTCTGCGACCTTGGCGGAAGATCAAGGCATGCTTGAGGAAATTCAAAACCTCCCGATGTGGATCGACCAGGAACTGCAACGCGAAGCACAAATTGGGCACCTGGTTGAAAGATATGCGCAAATTGAACGTTGTGTTGTTTTAGGGCGCGGATACAATTATGCAACTGCGTATGAATGGTCGTTAAAAATGAAAGAACTGGCGGCAGTCATGGCAGAGCCTTA
Source organism: Anaerolineaceae bacterium (assembly GCA_034428895.1). Classification (GTDB taxonomy): domain Bacteria; phylum Chloroflexota; class Anaerolineae; order Anaerolineales; family Anaerolineaceae; genus UBA6107. Next base: position 1,987 of record DAOUGM010000155.1, on the reverse strand, counting down.
CTCTTCTGCGGATTTTTTGCATGGACCGATCGCCATGGTGAAGGGAAATCTCCCGGTGTTTGCCGTAGTTCCGGAAGGGAAGACCAGCCGATCATTATTGGACCTGCTGAAAACTCTGCATGACCAAAAGAAAGTGGATATCCTTTCCATTTCCAACCACAAAGAGGTGCTCGGGCTTTCCCCTCAAAAATTGATCCTCCCGGCTGGGCTGCCGGAATGGTTGAGCCCCATCGTCAGCATCGTCCCCGCACAGCTCTTCACTTATCATCTTACGCGCGTAAAAGGACTGAACCCGGATGCTCCCGCCGGATTGTCCAAAGTCACTCGTACCAGATGAACATTGAGGAGTTCCCTTTTCAAATCCCAATTACTGGAAGAATGTTCCGCTGAACATCCTCATCAGTTGATGGCAAGGGTACATCAGCAAATATTTCCCATTCTTCCCGGTGATCCACCGATTCACCGGGTCCAAGTCGGGATAATGCTCCCAGTGATTCCATTTCAAGCATTTCGTTATTTGTATAGGATTCAAAATTACAGTTCATGTCAGGGAAGTGTACGTCGGGAGCCCACAAAAAGCGTTTGACAAACAGTATGTTATCTACTGCGTATCCCGCCCAACCAGAACGGTTATTCAACCCAATTTTCAGCGCGCGAGGGATGGTTGGGTCCTGCCTGACCAGGATAAACTGATCACCAAGCAACAGCCTGGGATCGGTTAGCCTTGTATAGTTCCACATGGCAATTGAGTGTGTGGGTTGCATTTGATCAGGCAGATCCAGGTTGTGCGGAAGGATGGCGGTCCCCCCAGCGCGCATCACGGAAATTGCCCATGGTGCCAGGGTCATCGCAGATTTTCCCTGATTGATCATTTTGTGTTTTAGGATTGCATGATGCGGTTCATCACTGAAAGAAATCTCGATCACTTTTTGTATGCCATCCTGTTCAACCGGTGCGATAAATCGGGCATATTCACTCGTGCACTCGAACTGGATGGGGAAATTATCAGCGATGTAAGTTGACTCTGTAACTTCCGGGGATCTCCACAGGCGGTGCCCGCCGTATAACTTCCATGCTTTGCCCCCTGTGGTTCCAATCTGGTCGGGATTTTCGTAGAATAGATTCTCTCCACCCACAAAACCAAACCTGACAATGCGCGGGCCAACCTGCGTGGTCACGATCATCTCGATCACATCGTTTGTTATGCGGATGCAGTCCGTCCAACCCTTGTAGTGAATGGACTCAGTTTTCATCATATTCATTTATCCAGATAATCCATCTTTGGAGATATTATACCGGGCTCCGAATGATCGATGCCAGTTATTTCAGGGATAAATTGATCTATTATTGCCATATTTTTGGGTATGCAGGATGTTGATTTCCATTTGTTACAAAATGAAGTGTAAACCAGCTCAGTATATGGTTGGAGATGGGTACGCGACCGTATACTGGACGATTAAATCTGGATTACAAAACGAGCCTGCAGATTATCCAGCAGGCTCGTTTTCTATGGTCTATGATCTTTCTACTTGGGGCAAGGAGTGGCAGGGAATATGTTGTGGAAGGTTGCGCATGCAGCAGTGGCAGTGGCATCCGCGCCGATTATCCCCAACGGAGTTTGGGTTTTCGGCGGATTGGTAGCTTGAACCACGTTGCCCTCGGCAGCACGGACACAGGCAGGAATGACCTTGCCGTAAGATTTGTATATCTTTTCATAATTGATGGCAGTGGGTTCAAAGTAAATGCCGCCCTGGTAGAGCCAATCCTTGTTATTGGCGGCAGAGATCATGTGATTAATATCCTTGCCAATCTCGCATTCACCGCCGATGCAGCTTAACCCAAAAGAATCCTTGACTTCATTGAATGTGACGATCATCGCGCAGCCTTTCACGCGTGCCACATATCCTTTTGAACTGATCACGCTCAGCCAGTCTGGACTGACCGAAGCGGGAACCACCAGTATCTCTCCCTTTTTGATCAGAACATT
>DAOUGM010000154.1:0-2940 GCA_034428895.1 Anaerolineaceae bacterium | reverse complement strand
CTGATTGGCGTGGATAATTCCTCAGAGTGAAGGTCGATGCGCTCCATATCGAGGAAAGTCTCAGGATCGAGATCAGGGGTTTTGACCAGCGCTTCGATGCGGATCTTGAAATCCTCGATGTCCCTCGCCGCATCTTCTTTGGAGACCTGGTAGCGCTTCATCAAGTTGTCTGCAATTTGATCAACCGGTGTCTGATTGACCAAATAAAATGCAATTTCAGCGGCGGTCGGGTTCAGATGAAGAACCGTTGACGCGTTGATGATCAGGGTGCCCCTTCCCCTGGATTCGATCCGTAAATGAAGACGGTAGGGATTGCCGTCCATCTCAAGAACGGTTTGATAAGTTCCTGGAGGAAGTGGAGACGGTGTAAAGAAAATTTTATCCCATAGAGTCCGAATTCTTGCTTTCATCATTCCCTCCACATAATAAGTAAGTCAATTTTCATACAATGCCAGCGGGCAGCCACCCCCGCACTCACTATAGATCTTGCAAGAAGTGCATTTTTCGGGCATCATTTTCCGCTCCCGGAGCGCGACTGCAAGATCATGATTCCAGATTTCATCCCATGATTGCTGCCGTATGTTGCCGAGAGGCTGATAATAAGATTGACATGGGATCACGCCGCCATCAGGCTCAATGCACATGTTAAATAATGCGGCGGTGCAACCCTTGACACCCAGACCCATCTGAACGGGGTCAAAATTACAATATTGCGTTGGCGTATACCAAATCAAACGCTGCTCATGGGCAGATGTGATTTGCTGTGCCGCAGTCAACAACGGTTGCAGTTCCGCTTCGGACAAACCCGTACCTACGGTTTTTCCGCGGCCGGAATAAATCAACGCATTTAATCCAACGGTGGGAAGTCCCAACTCTGCCAAAAACTCAAGTGTTGCGGGAATCGTGGGACTGTTATGAGTCAGCATGGTGGTATTGGTCATTACGTACAGTCGAGTGCCCAATACATTTTTGATTCCGGCAACTGTATCCTCCCAGGCGCCATTATGGTTTACCATACGGTCATGAATTTCCGGAAGTTGTGATTCAAGAGTGATCTGAACATGGTCCAAACCGGATTCAACCAGTAGATCCAGATATTCAGGATCTTTGAGTTTTCTGCCGTTGGTGTTCAACCCGGTGATCTGACCGTTTTTTTCGGCATGTTTGATCAATGCCGGCAGATCCTCACGCAAAGTTGGTTCACCGCCAGTAAAAACGATATGGGGGATACCCAACTTCCATAGATCATCAAGAATTGAGAACCAATCCTCGGTATTGAGTTCAGGAAAATTACGGGGTCTTCCATTGTAACAGTGCGAACAGGCATTGTTGCAGCGGTAGGTTAGCGCCAGGTCCATGCGATATGGTGCCGTGGGGCGTGATGAAAATGGGGCTGTGGTTTCAAGGTTGAGTTCGCAGATCGGGCAGGAATCACCGGTGATCAGTTGATGCAAAGTCTCCTGAAATGAACGGTAATCACGGGTAATGATCTGTTTCGATTCATCGAACGCACTTGAAAGGGATTTGATCACAGATGATTCGGGAAATTTGGATAACGCAAAATACGCCATCGTGGAGGCGGACGGATTCAACTGAAACACTTTATTGGCGTTAACCATGAGCAGACCGGAACCATCCGCATCGATCCTCAGGTGAATGCGTGATTCATAGGAATTCTCTTGCCAGCGGAAATGGTGCAACCCAGCCGCCGGTGCAACCACCGGCGGACTGGAAGTTTTACCACTTTTGAAACGAGAAAAAAGATTCATACTCAATTATCAAGCGTTATCTGCCGCCACCGGCGCAGGCGCAGGCGCATCCGGCACAGGCGCACGCACAGGCGCATGAATGACCGCCACCACCCCCACCACCCGAACTGCGGTATGTTGAAGGAGGTGGAGGAGGGTTGGTAACATTGGTAACCCCGCTGGTGAAACCTGTCAAACCTCCTAGAACACCGGCAGAGAATGAAGAAACGCTATTCACCACGGATGCTGCAAACGATGAGCCAGGCATGGTAGGCATGGAAACGGTTGGACGACCTCCGCCGCCAGTGCCCACTGCTGGAGCAGAACCAAGCACCGTGCCGCCGCCGGTTGACACTGTGGTTGAAGGACGAGTGAAGGTCGGATCGTAACGCCACCACCACGAAGGGGTGGGAATGAACACAGGACCACTGAATACATCCCTTGTGCGTTCATCGTATTTCTTATCCAACATCGTCCAATCCATAACTTCGTCGTAAACCTGTGCCTTTACCTCAGGCGTATTGGCCTGTTCGACCTGCGCCCAGGCACGGTTCATAATGTCCTCATAAAATGCAAGGGTCTCTTTGCGGCTGAACCCCTTCATTTTTTCAGTTACGCTTTTGATCAGGTTAACCATCGTGGTTTGCAGGAGCTTCTTGCGTGCATTACCGGTTTCCTTGAACGCATCCAGGAAATCAGTTTCGTAGCCGTACAAATCAGCGGGCAATGGGTCAGAAGCTTTCAGGTCAAGTGGTTCCTGGGTAACGACCTGGGCGGCATTTTTCTTCAAAAGCCCGAACAGGATCATGGTAAAGATCTTGTCCATGGGTTGTTCCATGAGAACACCAGCTTCGACGGCAGTCAAACCTCTCTTGACGCCATTGCCTTCGATTAATATCTTCGGGGGAAGGTATTTCATCTTGCGCTTTTTCGCTCCGACGGTTGCCGAATAGATCATCAAAGCGAAGAATCCGATAAACCCAAGGCAAAAGATGAAAGGACAAATGGAACTCAAGTTAAAATTGAAACCAGTGGAAGGCGCAGGTCCTGATTGCGAGGGCGGAACGTAAGTTTCTTTAACGACCGCACCTTCTTTTAATAAACGCGAAGGGAAAGATGCGCCGAAGGAATATTGAGTGTACGCGTTTGCCTGGTCGGATTCCCATGTATAAAAAACGGAGCCGTTGTCCAT
>DAOUGM010000153.1:0-9502 GCA_034428895.1 Anaerolineaceae bacterium | reverse complement strand
TAAACAAATAACCCGTGGTTTACACGGGTTTAGGCTGGGGGCAAAGGATTCGAACCTCTACTAACTGATCCAGAGTCAGTCGTCCTGCCGTTAGACGAGCCCCCAACAACGTCGAACATTTTACCACCTCCCCCCTTGCCTGTCTAGGTTGAAGGCGTCTTTGATTTTTTCATTACTTCACGAAAATTATTAATTTTGTGGTAAAATATTGCGTCTGGTTAGCAGTAAATATCTGCTGCCTTTCCGCCTTCAACCTTGCCAACGGTATCGTTTGAGGGCAATCCCGTGGAAAGGAGGTTCCAAAATGCGTAAATACGAGGTTATGCTGATCATCCATCCTGATCTGGATGAAACCGCCATGAACGAAGCGGTTGAAAAGGTCAAGGGTTGGATCACTACCGCCGAGGGTACCATTACCAAAGTGGATGTCTGGGGAAGACGCCGCCTGGCTTACATTATCCGCAAGCAGCGTGAGGGTCAATATGTTTTGATCACAACGGATTTCCCGCCCGCGTTTACTGCAGAACTTGAACGGAATCTGCGGTTCCTTGAACCCGTCATCCGCTTCATGATCACTGCTGTCGAGTAAAATTGTAGTTTAACAACTGATTCATTGTAGGAGAGACCCCTATGAGCCGTGATTTGAACAAGATCATGATCATTGGCCGACTTGGCCGCGATCCCGAAATGCGGTTCACACCATCCGGTAGACCGGTTACCACATTCAACGTTGCCACCAACCGATCCTGGATCACAGGCGATGGTGAACGCCACGCCGAAACCGAATGGTTCAATGTTGTTGCCTGGGGCAATTTGGCGGAGATCTGCAAGCAATACCTCGCAAAAGGGCAGCAGGTTTATGTGGAAGGCCGGCTTCAGACACGACGCTGGGAAGATTCGGAAGGCGTCAAGCACTCCAATGTGGAGATCGTCGCATCAGAAATGATGGTGCTTGGCGAAAAAAGAGAATCCACTCAGCCAGCCTCTGACCTTCAGGAATCAGATTTTCAAACGGATGAAGAATATCCGTTCTAATGGAGTAATTGAAAATGGCTGATGAACAGACCAATGAAAATGAACGATTTTCAGGTTCGCGCAGATTTGTAGCGCGTCCGAAGATCTGTCAATTTTGTGCAGACAAGAATATTTCGATCGATTACAAACAGACCGACATGCTGCGCCGCTTCGTGACCGAAGATGGCAAGATCCGCCCAAGAAGGCAGACTGGCACCTGTGCACGCCACCAGCGTGCTCTCGCCGTCGCCGTCAAGCGTGCCCGGCAGGTCGCCCTTCTCCCCTTCACCGGCGAAAAGTGGACTGACTCAATTCGATAATCACTTGAACTTATTTTGTCGGGCATAGGGATGTTTCTCTATGCCCTTCAAAGATATAGAGGAAAAATGGCAAAGGATAATACTGAAAGTACTCCAAAGCCCATCACCAAGAAACATGAAGCCAGGCTCGAAAAAGAAAGCCGGCAGAAACGATTTCTCACCCTCGGTTTGATCGCTGTCGTTGTGCTGGTTGTTGCCCTCGTTGGCTACGGCATTCTGGACAGCACGGTCCTCAAACAGAACAAAGCGGTGGCAAAAGTTGATTCGACGGTCATTTCAGTGGATCAATTTGTTAAACGCGTTGAATACGAGCGGTTGGCGCAGGTGGATTACTTCACCATGTATGCTTCTTCACCGTATGCAATGTTCTTCCAATCCTCGCTGGTTTCCATGCAAACTTCACTCGACAACTATATTCAATTTGGCAGCGATGTACTGGATAAAATGATCGACGAAGCAGTCGTCGCCATCAAAGCCAAAGAATTGGGAATTACGGTCAGTGACGAAGACCTAAACAAAGAGTTGGAAAGCGCCTTCGGGTTTTACCCCAACGGTACTCCCACAACAGCGCCCACTGTAGAATACCGCCCCACATCGACCTTTTCTCCAACCCAGTTGGCACTCGTGACGTTAACTCCCACCGCCACCCTCGAACCTACCGCCACCGAAATTCCGGCAACTCCCACCGTTTCAGAGACCATCGCTGAAACTGAGGCACCGGGATCTGAGACCACCGAGACAGTAGAGCCCGCCACTGCCACCCCGACCGCCGAGATCACCGAAGTCACCCCTGCGGGAATCCCGACAGCAACTCCCATTCCGCCCACAGCCACCCCATACACACAGGCTGGCTATGAGGCTGCTTACCAGAGTATGATCAAGAACATCAACTCAAATTTCCCGTACACTGATGCCGACTTTAGAAACTATGTCAAAGCTCACTTGATCAACCAAAAGGTTTACGATTACCTGAATAAAGATGTCAGCCGCGATCAGGAAATGGTCTGGGCAAGACACATCCTTGTATCCTCTGAGGAAGAAGCCAAACAGGTGATTGAAAACCTTAAAAACGGTCAGGATTGGGCTGTGGTCGCGCAAGGCTATTCCACCGATACAGCTTCACTCTCAACCAACGGAGACCTGGGATGGTTTTTTAAAGGTCAGATGGTCGAAGCCTTTGAAACCGCTGCATTTCAATTGAAGATTGGCGAGATCAGTGAACCTGTTAAATCCGATTTTGGTTATCATGTCATCCAGGTTTTGGGTCACGAAGTTAGGCAATTGACCGACGAAGAATATAAAACCCTAAAGGACATGAACTTTACAAAATTCATTGATGAAGCCAAAGCCGAGATGAAGATCACCAAGAAGGATATCTGGGCATCCATTGTTCCAAGCACCCCGGCAATTCCGGATCAATATCGCATCGATACCACAGCATCACAGGCAACTGTTACGCCCTAAAAAATGTAAACTCACAAAATCAGAAAAGAGCTGTGAAGTGTTTTTCGCAGCTCTTTTTCTATTGATCATTCAGCCGATTATCGTGCCATGTCCTCGCCGATTTCATCCAGCTTCATGCTGATCACCTGGCTGGCGGAATCGCGTCCCATGGTCACTCCATAGATTACATCAGCCACCTGCACAGTATTGCGGTTGTGCGTGATCACGATGAACTGGGTTTCCTGTGCAAGTTCTTTCAGCAGTTCGGTAAAACGCCCAACATTTGCCTCGTCCAATGCTGCGTCAACTTCATCAAGCACGCAAAACGGAGTTGGAGACACCTTGAGCAGCGAGAAAATCAATGCCACGGCGGTCAAGGAGCGTTCTCCACCCGAAAGCAGCGATAACCCTTGCTCGCGTCTGCCAGGCAACTTGGCTTCGATGTCGATGCCGGTCTCGGTGGGGTTTTCATCATCTGTCATCACCAGCTTGGCTGTACCACCGCCAAATAACCTGGAAAACATCACTTTAAACTCAGCCGCGACCGCGTTGAAAGTTGCTCGAAATTGCCTGTGCATGAGCTCATCGAGTTCTGTAATGATCTGCCTGAGGTCATTGTCCGCCTTTTGAAGATCAGTAAGCTGGCTGGTCAGAAATTCGTGTCTTTCCTTGACTTCCTGGTATTCCTTCTGTGCATCCGGATTGATGGCTCCCATGCGCCTCAACAGCGCACGCTGCCGGTTAATGGAATCCTCCAACTCCTTCGGAATTTCGGTCAAGGTCACCAGTTGGTTGACCCCCTCCAGGGGCAGCGGGGTCGGTCCGGTGATGTCTTCGGAATACTCCAGCGCCACCAATCCAAAATCATCCTCGATTTTCCGTCGCAGGTTGTCGAGGCTTTCGCGGCTGCGTGCCATCTCCAATTGTGCCTGTGAATAAACCCGATCTGCATTTGCTTCGAATTGCTGAGTAAGCGAGTATTCATGCTGCAGCCTGGAGTAATCATTCTCCAGTGTATTCAATTCTTTTTCCGCTGGATCGATCTTCTCCTGGGCAAGCGCGATTTGTTGATTGATCTGTTCTTCTTCCAGTTTGGATTTTTCTTTTTCCTGCTCCACTTCCAGGACAAGATTCTTCAGGTCATCGAATCGTTGGACTACCTGAGTGATGACGGATTTATTTTGTAGCACTGTTTGTTCATACTCAGTTTGCCGCCGTTCGATCTCTTTGACAGCCCTTTCATTGACTGCCAGGGTGGTATTCCAATGCACCAGTTGAGTTTGAAGATCATCGATCGGTACAGCCCTTAATTGTTCGTTGGTTTCCCTGAGGGTATTATTGACCGCCCCGATCAATGCAGCACCCTTCTCAACCTCTTGTTGAGTGGTGTTGATCTCCTCCTCTGCCAGACCAAGCTGTCTTTGGAGTGTTTCAATTTGCCCATTTTGCCACTCCAGTTTTTGTGTGAGCTGGGTAAGGTTACGCAGAGCCGTGTCAACGGCAGCGCGGGAACTGTTCAAAACGGTTTGCTGTTCTTTCAACGATCCATCAAGTTGCTTTTTCTTTTCCTGGTATTCATGCAATTGGCGGGATGTTCTTTCGAGTTCTTCCACCGCCCGGTTCTTCTTCTCCATCAAGGCGGAAACCGTATCCTGTAAATCCTTTTTCTGCCTGGGGCGGCTGATGATGCCGGATCTTCTTTCCTTGCCGGCAATGATCACCCCGTTGCTGTTGAATACTTCGCCCTTCAAAGTGACAATTTTTCCGCCCGGGGGGATATCTCCAAGCAATTTTCTGGCCGCCGAACGGTCTTTCACGAGGATCACCTGACCGAGCAGGAATTCGATCAGCCTTTTATTGCCATCCATGCCGCGCACCAAATCCGAAGCCAAGCCCAGAACATCGGGGCTTTTGATCGACTTGATCTTTTCGGTTTGTACAGTCCGCGCCGAAGGAATGAGCACTGCCCTGCCGGATTCATCCACCTCGAGAAATTGAAGGATCGATTCGGCGTCGACGTCGTCTCCATACATGACAGCGTCGAGCTGCTCTCCAAGCACTGAACTGATGGCTACCTCGTATTCAGCCGGTACATCCAGCAACTGGCTGATGGATTGCATCTGACCTTTTAGTTTCCCGCTGCGTACTGCGGTCAACAAACTCTTGGCCCCTTCGCCCATTCCGCTGAAGGCACGCTCAGCCTGTTCAAGTACCTCCAGTTGAGCCTGGTTTCTCGCCAGGTCGGCTTCGATCTTACCTATATCTACGTTCTTCTGCTTTAGTTCTTCCTCCGCCTCGCTAATCTTCTCTGCCATGAAGGTAATTTCATTTTCTATTTCACCTGCCCGGCTTTCAGCTTTCTTCCGGGTCGCGTTCAATTTTTCCAATTCAGCGTTGCTACCCTGAATTTCCCTTTTTGCTTTTTCGATCCCATCCAGCAGGCTGGCGCGGCTGGAATTTTGGGTTTCGATTCGTCCTGTCAATTCCCGCAAATGAGCTTTTAGCTGCACCTGCTTCGTTTCGGTTTCAACCAGCTTCCTTCGCTCCAGATGAAGTGTGTTCTCCAACCTTGAGCGTTCTTCCTGCCGGGCGGAAAAAGCCTCCTGGACAGATTTTAATTGCTGCTGGTTTTCTTCCATTTCCGCATCCAGAAGTTCCTTGTCAGATAACAGGGACTCCAGCTTTTCGGCATTGACCCTGGCCTGTTCTTCGTTCCTTGTCAGTTCAGCAGCCAGATTGGTTTGCTGATCAATGTACGAACGCACGCGTTCCTCGAGGACCGCAATATTACGGCTGAGTTTTTCCCTTTGGGTGTGCAACCCAGCCGATTCCATGTGCCACTGGTTGAGCATGCCGCGCAATTCCTGCAGCCGGTTTCTGGCAGCATCGACTTGCTTTTCTATCTCCGTGCGTTTGCCGCGGGCTGAATTGACCTTTTCTTCCTGATTCTTCAACACTTCCTTGTTGCGCAGAAGTTCTTTTTGCGTGTTCTGCCAATGAAATCCATACCAGTCCTTGAGCAGGACTTGAAGATCGGATTTCACCCTGTCGTATTCTTCCATGCGTTTTGCCTGCCGTTCCAGGCTGCGCAGTCGAGGTTCCAACTCGCTCAATATATCGTTCACCCTTTCCAGGTTTCTGCGCGTGACATCCAGCCTGGATAAGGCTTCTTCGCGGCGCGACCTGAACAGCCCAATTCCTGCTGCCTCCTCGAAGAAGCGCCGGCGTTCTTCCGGGCGCAGCGAAAGCGCCGCGTCCACCAATCCCTGACCGATGATAGTGTATGTTCGTTCCGCCAACCCCGATTGCGCCAGCAGTTCGGAAATGTCTTTCAGGCGTACCCGCTGTTTGTTCAACAAGTATTCATTGCTGCCGTCGCGATATGCCCGCCGGGCAATTCCAACCTCGGAATAATCGATGGGCAGCCAGTCATCCTCGTTATCGAACATGATCGTGGCTGAAGCCATCCCTGCCCTGGGGCGTTGATCCGATCCCAGGAAGATCATATCCTCGGTCTTTTTACCGCGCAGCAGGCTGTAAGATTGCTCACCGAGCACCCAGCGCAGCGCATCCGCAATGTTGGATTTACCAGAGCCGTTCGGACCCACGATAGCGGTCACACTCCCTGGGAATTCAAAAAGCACCTTTCCTGCAAAAGTTTTATATCCATGAAGTTCGAGGGATTTTAAACGTGGTTTCATTGTCTCTCTGTGGATTATTCGGTTATATGGAGCTTTTCGATCGCCTGGGCGGCGGCTCGTTTCGTGGCAGCCTGTTTGCTTGAACCCGTTCCAGTACCGCACGCTACGCCGTTGACGTACACATCGACCTCAAAAGATTTCGAGTGATCGGGACCCGAGGTGCTGCGTGTAGCATACTGCGGCGCCTGATAGCCCTTTCCCTGAGCCCATTCCTGTAATTTACTTTTGGGATCCTCATCTTTGTGATTAAGCAAAATATCGGTGGAAGCCCGGATCAGTAATGGATCAAGAAACTTCCTCACCCGGGTGATATCCATGTCGAGATAAATGGCGCCAATCACTGCCTCGAAGGTATCGCATAACAACCCGGGGCGGGTAAATCCCTTGGCCTGGGTTTCTCCTTTTCCCAGCCGCATGGCATTGCCCAATCCCAATTCACGTGCGAATTCCGCTAGTTGTTCGGTATGCACTAGCGCAGAACGCATGCGCGTGAGGTCTCCCTCCGGCATTTCTGGGAAGCGGTTGTATAACCAGGCGCCCACGACAAAATCCAATACAGCATCCCCCAAGAATTCCAACCTTTCATTATCTTCCAAAGCCTCGGGGTGCTCGTTTAAATAGGATCGATGAGTTAACGCCCTGCTCAACAATCGCAGGTCGCTCATGTCCGGAATGATGCGGGCAGCCAGCTCTTCCGGAGATTCGATTTCTTTATCCTGTCTGGAGATTTTCAAAAACCTCGCTCCTTGGAATAAGGAGAGCGCCAGCCACTCTATAAAGAGGGGTTCGCGTTCACATTATTCTTTTATGGTATCGAATTCGTTTTATAACCTGACCCCGTCATCACGCAAACGACAGGTCCATTAATATCTATTTTATCATTGAGCAGCGGTATTATGGATAAAGATGAGGTCGGTTCGCAGTAAATTCCTTTTTTTGCCAGCAGATGATACGTCTCACCGATCTCCTTTTCACTGGCGGAAAGCATCTTTCCCCCACCGGACAACATGCGGGCCAGAATGGGTGCTGCACGTAGCGGTGCTGCCACACTCGCTCCTTCCGCCAGGGTGGGTAAAATGATCAGGTCCTTATCCACCATCCCACCCCTTAGATAAGCTGCGGTCATGGGTGCGCAGTTTTCCGGCTGCACCCCAATAAAAAATGGCAATCGGGAGATCTCGCCCGAATTCAGAAGCGCTTCAAAACCCAGCATCAACCCGTACAACAACCCTCCATGCCCTGCCGGGGCAATGACAGTTCCCGGTGCAATTTTCATGGAGTCAAAAATCTCGTAAGCGATGGTTGCGTACCCGGCAAGCCCGAAGGGCATGTAGGCATGGCTGGCGTACACATTTCCGCGTGCGACTGCCTGCAGGACAGCCCTGGCGGCTTCGGCTCGCGGACCAGGAATGCGCATCAGATGGGCGCCATACGCTTCGATTTGCGTCCGCTTTGGACCCGATGTCGATTCCGGTGCATAGATCGTGGCTTTCATAGCGACCTTCGCTGCATAAGCGGCAAATGATGCCCCGGCGTTGCCCGATGAATCCTCCACCGCTTCCCTTACCCCACGCGATAGAAGGAAGCTCACCAGAATCGCGGAGCCGCGGTCTTTGAAGGAACCTGTCGGATTCTGGCTTTCCATTTTGAAAAATACCGGCTGATCGTTGATCGTTCCACTCAGTAACGGTGTACCTCCCTCTCCCAGCGTAACCAGGGGAGCGTTGCTTGGCAAACCGAACATTTCCTTATATTTCCACATGCCGGGTTGTTCGGGATGGATCCTCGATGAATCGAACATGGGAAAGGATTCAAAATCGTAAACACCTCCGCATGTGCAAACATGAGGGGTTTGATCTTCAGGATATGGCTTATGACAATTTGAACATCGAATAGGAGTTGTCATCATGGCATCCGCACTGCTGAAATCGGTTTCACGGCAATTATATACCAGCACATCTCCAGGAAAGGAAATTCCGGAGATATTGCACAATCTGCTATAATAACGCTCGTGGATTTTCAAATTGCCGGTCACCAAACGGATGGCTACACGATCGATACAGAGGTTTATTCAGGCCCGCTGGACCTTCTGCTTCAATTGATCGAAAAGGCCGAATTGGATATTACCCGCCTCGCCCTGGCGCAGGTGACCGATCAGTATCTGGAATATATGCATCATTTGCAGGTGCAGGACCCCGCAGAAGTTTCCGCATTTCTCGTGATCGCAGCCAAACTGGTGCAGATCAAATCCGCCGCCCTGCTGCCGAGACCGATCATTCCCGAACTTCAAACCGAAGAGGATCCCGGTGAAGCGCTTGCGAGGCAATTGATCATCTACAAACGCTTCAAAGAGCTTTCGAAATATCTTGAAAATCGAGAGACAACCGGGTATCACACCTATTTACGGTTGGATACCTCTGCAAGCCTTCAGGTCCCTTCACGCCTGGATATCAGTGAGTTCACATTACACGACTTGGTACAGGCGGCCAGGGATGTATTCGGTAATCCCAATAATTTACCCCCTCTCAGCGAGGTTGTATCCATCTCCCGTTTCACGATCCGTCAAAAGATTTCCACCATTTTGGACACATTAAAACGTGCAGGCAAACTCACATTCGGCAGCCTTCTTTCGGACAAAGGCGACCGGGTGGAGATCGTGGTTACCTTCCTGGCAATGCTTGAATTGATCAAACGGCACATGGTTGGTGCAGCCCAGCCTGCTCTTTTTGGAGAGATCGAGATCCAAAGTGAAGGTGATCTCACCACGTTAGATGACGAAGAACTGGAATTCGTGGACTAATCCGGTTTTGACCCCTCGTCGTACAGGTTGTAAGGCAGGCGATTTCCGATCCACACCGCCATCAAACTGATATTATCGTCGGACTCCACTGAAGCAGGATTTTTCTTTTTTAATTCATCGATCAGAATCTCAAAAGTCTCCGCTTTGTTCCAATCGATTTGAAAACCGGGCAACTGGCTGTGATCGGCTTCCAGCGCAGGAATATTCCAGCCCCGGCTCCGCAA
>DAOUGM010000152.1:0-3295 GCA_034428895.1 Anaerolineaceae bacterium | reverse complement strand
TCGTTAACGTCACAGATGACGACTTTCGCGCCTTCCTGGGCAAACCTGAGAGCGGTGGCTTTTCCGATACCTGCGGCGCCGCCGGTGACAATACAAACTTTATCCTTCAAACGCATGCTTAGCTCCTTTAATCCGTGGGAAAATCCCAAATTAATATTTGATAATATGTTTTTAACACATAGGGATTACAAGGCGGTTACAAAGCGGTAACAAAATCCTTTTTTATTAAAATTTGCTGGGAACTTACCATTCGCAAAAAACACCTTCGAAGATTCATCGGTTTAACAATACGAATTGAGGAAATTGACACCCTGACTTATTGTTTTAATCGCTGGTGGCCTGTATACTATTAATTACAGAAGCACGTTCGTCCGATCACCAGCATTGTCTACTTGACCACATTTGGTCTGCATGCCAATCAGCTTTATTGTTTACAAATTTCAAAGGAGGAATGCCATGAAAAAAACACCCTGGGTTTTTACGTTGCTTCTGTTTATTTCGGTTTTCGCGCTGACCGCTTGTGTTCCTTATTCTTTTTCAACACCTATGCAGATCCATATCAATGCGGGGGATAAGGTGGAACATGCTGTTATTGCCGTGGATGGCGACGGTCGGTCGCATATTGCCGGTATTGTGGCTGACCGGGTTGTCTATTACCGCACACTCCATGGTGAACCGCTGCAAAAGTTCACAATGGCATTAGGCGGAACAGGTCCAAATTGGAAGCAGTACAACCCGGACATAGCCGCACTGAATAACGGAACTTCATTTGTGACCTGGGTTGAGCAGCGCGGCACAACAGATAAATTTGCCTGCTACCTGACGATACCCATCACACCGCCCATAGGCGGCTTTGACAAGACCTGCCACACCCTTGATAGCACAGATCCAACCGCAGGTCATGTCTGGGTCGTCGCGCGCGAAAACACGGCATACGCTGTTTATGACAGACCCTACACCGACGGACGGACCTCCGAGCTGTGGTACAGAAAACTCTCCGCCTGGCCAACTTACGCGGGAAGGGTTCATTGGTTTACTGAGCGCTATGAGACCGCAAAGATTTACAGCCTGGATATGGGCATCGATGATGACGGCTTCCTGCATGTGGGTTACCACTACAACTGGACAACCGGCGGTCCCCCGCCCTTTGCAGAACGTTTGGAAATACGTTCCAACCGCAGCATAAATCCAGATGGCCAGATGAATCAAATCTGGGTCATCACCACCCAATCAGGCACAGACGAGGACGTCCCCGTGAGTCTGTCGTTCTTTAATGACGGGGGCTTTCAGAATGTTGCCCTGGCATCGGTAGAGCATGAAGGTACTTTGGACTGCATCTTTATATCATTTTGTACGGCTGCTGGCTGTGTTAATAAAGGAGACCACGCAGTGAGTTTGCCCAGCAGTTGGGATACTAAATCGGTGATAAAAGATGTAGAAATCCTCGGGGTCGGCAATTACCTCTATTTAGGCTTTATCGGGGATGACGATACCGCCCCGACCGGCGCGGAACAGGTCTATTACACGTGGGATCCATTCGCAGCGCCTGTTTCCCTGCTTCAGCCTTCAGCTGGTTCAGCTACCTTTAAATATGATCTGGAAATGACCAGGGTAAACGCACGCCCCGGATCTAGCGCGACCCATTTCCCCATGATGGCTTGGGGTGAGTCTAATATGCTCCTCAATGAATTCTTCGTTTATGAAGGCTTGACCCAAAAAGTGAAGATTTACGAAACCAATTGTATTACCAACCTGCCCATCGGTGAAATCGCATCCAATGGCGTGTATTTCTCCGGTGTATGGGATGACTGCTTCAATACGATTTTCTCGACCCAGGCATACATTACCGATCTTCCGTTGGTCGTGAAATAAGCCTGACTGGTATTGGGGGCGGGTTTTTTGCCCGCCTTCTTCTTTTCATTGCTGCTTTTTACGTTAGGACCCGGCGTGTTGAGCCCTGATCGTTATTCTTGGCGCTGAGGTCTGAAATTTACACGCAACTTGGATACAAAATCAGATTGCCTGCAAATAGGAAAATAAGCTTGTCGTAACGGCAAAGTGGGCGTCGCAGCGGTCGTGTTTTGTTTGTTATTGTGAGCCCCGCTTTACGGCCTATGCCAGACCCTACTTAACAGGAAGGGGCGCGGCAATCTGCCTTTTTCTCTCCTGAAATGCAGACCGCGAGCCGCATGATTCGTCTTTGCGAGCCCCCGTCGAGCGACCCCACGAAATAATACCTATAGGAAGGGGGCGTGGCAATCTGCCTTTAGTTTTTACTAACAATTTCCAGCTTACTTCAAAACCAATCTTCAGCGAGGTCTTTCATTTCGGGATTAATTGACTTTATCAGCTTGTCCTTATACGCCCTGGATCGTGCTTTGATTTGCTTTTCACGATTAATGGCGGACATAATATCACCACCGCATTCGAAGTAAACAAGTTTGTAAACTTTGTATTTACTGGTGAATGCGCTTCCTGTCCCTTGCCTGTGCTCCGCGACTCTGCGTAAAAGATCGCTGGTTACGCCCGTATAGAGCACTCTGTTATCAATAGTAGACATGATGTAAATGCAATTGGTTTCGTTGCCCATTATTCTCAATTTTATCCGTATTTTAGGGCAGACTGCCACGACCCTTTGCCAGACCAAAACATCATTAATGCTCTGAGGCGCTTTGGCAAAGGGTCTCGCAGTGACGGCAAGGCTGGTTCTCGCAGTGACAACACAGCGGGTGGCGCTGTGACGGGATTGAATCCGTCTTTGCGAGCTCCCGTTTTCGGAGTTGCACGAAGTTTGGAATCGCAGGAAGGGCGCGCGGCAATTCGCCTTTATACCTCTGGCATGTTCTCGGGTTTGTCTTGTCACATTCCAGGTTTTAGGCACGATTTCATCGGGTATATAGCCACTATTATCCAGATCCTAGCTGAATAGTTGAATGCAAGTTTTAAAGTGTAGATTGCCGCGCTGTTTTGCTCTGACTGAGATTACTGTCTCCCTACTAGCTTACAGACAGACTGCCATGCCCCCCTCGATCGTATCAAGCTCTTATCCAGGCAAGTAGCGGGGGGCTCGCAGTGACCATAAAGAAGAGCCCGCCTTGCAGGCGGGCTCTCGGACGAACAAAACGATACGGTTTACTTGAACAGCAGTGGAACGTAAATATTCTTAATGCTTGCGGGGAGTTGAACCACGGCGATCGCGCGTTCCTCCACGGTGCCCATCTGGTTGTTCTCATGCAGGGCAACGTTGGTCAGCAGGTCGGCGCTGCCCTCGTCCACAGTCACCTGGAAGGTGATT
>DAOUGM010000151.1:0-47376 GCA_034428895.1 Anaerolineaceae bacterium | reverse complement strand
GAATTCCCGAATGCCAGGTTCGTCCGCTTGCCTGCGAACCTGGGTTTTGCCGGTGGGTACAACCGCGGCATGCAGGCAGCACGGGGGGAATACGTCGCCATTATCAACAACGATGCGCTGGCGGATCCTCAATGGCTGAGTGCAATGGTCAAGAAGGTTGAAGCGGATGATTCGATCGGACTTGTCGCGCCCCGAATCATCGACGGGAATGATCCCAAAATACTGGATTCTTTCGGCGTTGCCATGGCCTTGGACGGCATGTCCAGGCAGAGGATGCGCGGGAGCGCACAACCACCGGCAACACCAGTCGAGGAAGTCCTTTTGGCAAGCGGCTGCGCATGCTTGTTCCGCAGCGAAGCATTGAAGGCTGCCGGGTATTTCGACGAGGATTTTTTTGCTTATTGCGAGGATTCCGACCTGGGGCTGCGCCTGGCATGGGCGGGATTCCGTACGCTGGCGGTGGCTGACGCCCTGGTTTACCACCATTATTCCAAGACCACCGGAAAATTCAACGCGAAAAAGGTCTTTTGGGTGGAACGCAACCACTACTGGCTGGCTCTGAAGAATTTCCCTTTTTTGCTCTTGTGCCTGGTTCCTCTCGTTACCATTTACCGCTACCTGGTGCAGGTATTTGTGGTGCTCTTGCGCTTGGGGGACCTATCGGGGTTTATCGACGCACCAGGCGGAGGCGGCAATGTTATTCGAGCGATCTCTCAAGCGCACCTCTCCTTTTGGGCGGGAGTACCCTGTATGCTGAAGAAGCGCCGGCAGATCCAGACCACGGCCAGACGTACCGGCGGCGAAATGACCAGGCTGATCTGGCGCCATCGAATGTCCATTTTTGAAGTGTTGGTGGGAAACGGAAAAAACGGGAGATGAAACCGGATTAACTCTTCCGTGCAATCATTCGATATTCGAAGAAGTAAAGTAAAGAACCAAGAACTTCAACAGGGATGGGAGAATGAAGGATTTTGGTTACCGAAAAATGGTTTCGATTGGCAAGTCGAATTAAATCTGCAGGTTTATAAAAAACCTTATGAGTATGATCGCGCCGGAAGCCGTTAAGCATGGGAACAATGATGATCAAGGTTCCATATTGACGTAAGATTCGGTGAATTTCTGTCATGGCTCGCTCAGGCTCTTCCAAATGTTCGAGCAAATGCGAGCATACGACGGTATCAACGGAGCAATCGTCGACCGGAATTTGATAAGCAGATCCCTGCCTGGCGGATAAACCTTTATTTTGCAGGTACTCAACGCAAAACGGGTTGATTTCCACCCCGACATATTTACTTTTATCCGGAAGCAGGTTGGCCACCTCGCCGATCCCGCAACCCAAATCCAGAACAGTTCCCTGTAAATATTTCTGCAAGGGGGAAAAAAGAAACCTACGCGACCATAATTGAAAACCAGAACGGTTCTGAAGATATTCGAAATAAGTACGATCGTATTGATTTTTGGCGTTTTGTGAGTTGAGGGTCATGTTATCCTATTTCTACCATATCTTTTCAAGCAATTGCATTAAGGTGCAAAATTTGAAGAGCGAATCTTCTAATGTTAATCTTACTCATTTTTCTGTTTCGAAGGTGACACGTTTTAAGTATAATTACGTTGGTAGAGATTATCACATTAAGGAAAAAACAAGATGGGCGCCAAAAATGTTATAGCAGTAGTAATTCCAGCATACAAGGCTGAGAAATCCATCCGAAGCGTTTTAGAGAAAATCCCAGCAAAGGTCGATTTAATTGTGGTGGTGGATGACAAAAGCCCCGACAATGTGGCTGGTGAAGTAGCGAGCTGCGGCGATAAGCGTGTACATTTGATTTCCAACACTCACAATTGCGGTGTTGGAGGTTCAGTCCTCATCGGGTATGCATATGCTCTGGATCACGGCGCGGATGTGGCGGTAAAAGTTGATAGCGACGATCAAATGGATTTGAATTATTTCGACGAACTGATCGCTCCAGTGCTGGAGTTCAGAGCGGATTACACCAAGGGCAACAGGTTTCTGCACCAGGAAGAATTGCATCAAATGCCATTCATCAGAAGGATTGGTAATCTGGGGCTTAGTTTCTTTACCAAGGTCGCCACAGGGTATTGGCGGATTTTTGATCCAACCAATGGATATACTGCAATATCAAGAGAGGCGTTGAAACATCTCGATCCAGCCAAAATATCACAGCGATATTTTTTTGAAACATCAATGCTGGCGGAACTGAGAAAAATGAATGCCGTAGTTGAGGATATTCCCATTCCAGCGGTTTATAACGAACACGGCAGTTCCCTTAAAGTTCAACGCGAATTTTTTCTTTTTGCCTTCAATCTGATCAAATGCACCATCGACCGCATTTTCTATCAGTATTTTCGCTTCGATTTTTCTGCGACCTCATTTTTCCTCACATCCAGCCTGGTTGCGGGATTGTTTGGGCTCATTTGGGGAATTCTCAAGTGGGTTGAATCATCGCAGACCGGAGTTCCGGCTACAACGGGTACTGTACTGATCGCGGTCCTTCCCATCATTCTTGCCGTGCAATTCTTCGTCCAGGCTGTAGCTCTGGATATTGAAAGTCAACCACGGAAATCATTGGCGGCCAGCGATGTGAAAAAAGTAATCCACAAGACGCCTCTCAGAAAGTATCTCGAGGATCGCGTAAACTCTGGAGAGGTGGTTATCCAATATTGAAAAACTCCTCCAATAAAATAAAGAAGGGTACTTTTCGTTTTGTTTCAGAAAGAGTGCCCGTAACAATCTATGGTCAGTATATCCCCTTCCTAGATCGTCAAATAATTATTGAAGTAATCCCCGCCTTTATCAAGTAATGGGCTGAAATGCCAGGAGATGGAATCAGCGCCACTTACCACCTGGCGTTGTGTTCTTCCGCCCAACCGACGAGGTCTTTGATCTCAAGTCTTTCTCCGTTATCGGCGATGGCAAAACCATTATAACGGCCGAACATCTGGTGTACCTCACTTCTGAGTATTACGGCTTCGGTCTTCGCCACACGTTCAAAGAATGGGGTAAAGACCAGCTCCAATCTTCCATCAGGTGAGATCATCTTCCACGGTGATTTGAAATTTTTATCATCATAGGTAAACTTCACCTCAACCAATTTATGTATCTTCCCATCGAGGATGAAGCAGTTTTCAGTAGCTGCGCTTGTATCTCCAAATCCAAAACCCAGGTTTAAGCCAAAACGCCGTTTGTCAGAGAGAAAACCTGATGCGCTGGCCCAAACCCAGAATGAGTCATATTCCCAGACCCCGCGCCCCCAGTCCAAATTCCCAAGGCACGTCTCCGGATGGATCTCGAAGCGCTCATTTTGGTATTCCACCCATCCCCTGGCGGGCATACAATTGATCTTGCGGTTGTAATAGAAACGTTTGTTGGGGATGGGAATGGCAATATTCATCGATTCATGTTCCGGAGGACAGGCAAAAGACAGTTCAGCATTAAGGGCAGTGCCTCCAAACCCCGGCCAGTGGATGGTTAGTTCGCGGGTATTCTCTTTGACCTCAAACTGCAGAGATATACCTCCTTTTTTATATTCACTGATCCCTTGCGTGCTGTTGCGCGGCAGTTTAACTCCACTGGCGAATGGGACGGCGATGGTTTCTTCCTTGTACTCGCCGGTTTGAAAATCGATCACGTAGGCGAATACCATTCCCAAATAGCCGATATCGCTTAATGTAAAGGAAAAAAAGTGAGTGGGCGTGGTGACCGCGTAATAATCCCATACCTTTACACGCAGCCCCTGGAACGCTTTTAATTTGTAAAAGTTAGCATTTTCCAGGTTGCAGTCCAATACCTGGTTTGTTGCCCATCCCGCCTGTGAAAGGTTTCCAACTTCATCCAGTAGATTTCCAGGTCCGGATAAAACTCTCTGAGTTGTCATACATATCTCCCTATTCATTGTGCTTTGGATAATTTTATAAGTGAATTCCGTTTTGAATATCAAAAAGACTGTACACGTAGTACAGTCTTTTGAGTGGGCGATATAAAGAGACTAAACCGTTTCGAAAGTACCGGGGAGGGATTTTGTGGTGCGATACCAGCGTTGTTCGCTCTCGTACGCGAGGCGCATAATCTTGAGCATCACTTTTCGTGAGATTTCTCGCACAAGTTCATGGTCTTCAGGATCACCGGTAAAGCGCATGGGCTTGCCGATTGTTATGTTGTACGGTCCGCGAGGATACCAATAACCCGTTTCCTGCTTGCCGTCCACCGTAGAGGGGATGGAGAGAATGCGGTCCTTGCAGAGGTGAATGCCTACCGGAAAAACAGGCGCGCCGCTGGCAAGCGCCAGGCGTCCAACGCCTGAACGCGGTCGGTTGTAACCTCCGTTGAGAGGACTGATCAGCCCTTCGGGGAAGATCATCACGGTATGCCCGGCTTTCAGATGGGCAAGGGCGATGTCGATGGCGTCCTGGCCGTGCCCTTCGGCCACTTCGATATGCCCCGAACGCCGAAGGTATTCTCCGAGCAGCGGCACTTTAAATAAAACATCCTTGATCATGATAAAAGATTGATGCCCAAGTGCGGCAGCCACAAAGAATGGATCCGTGGTGCTTGGGTGATTGGGAGCAATGATCTTTCCACCACCGCAGAAGGGGGTTTTTCTATGTACATCCATGTCGAGCATGGTATTGGTATAAGTTTTTACGACCGGTTTTGACACACCAAATAAAATTTTCTCAGTAAATTTACTCATTAATTCTCACAATATTTCTGAATTGTCTTTATCAGGTACGGCAGAGGATACCCTAAATAATCAAATAAGGCATGGCACCAAAGTCACATTTCTGCCGGTGTACCAGGACACATTATTATCGATGTAAAAGGCATGGAATAATCAATTCCTATAAATCTATATACATAACCCCAACGATTGAAAAAGGTTACCTGGTAAGTGTTGAATTTTATCACCTGATTCGGCGAACCGGAGAAATCACTGAACGGAAATACTAACCAAAGAAACTGGTCGATAAACCCAGAATTGCTGTGGAAAAACTCTATCTTCTAGTTCTTTCATATTACAGAACTGGCGAAGTGGTTAACAGTTATAATTGCGACATAATTTGGAAGACCGGGTTATAGAGCAGAGTTGGTATTATCAGGCAAACGGATCAGTAAAGTAAAAGGATTCATAAAAAGGATTGGTAGAAGGAAGCATGCTCATTTTTTCCGTAATCCTATACACTTTCACCGGTGTTGTTGCGAGCCAGAGATTTTTCAAGGAACTTACCTTTCACAAGCTGATCATAATCAGTTTTTTGTGCACGATATTATTTAACACCCTCATTGCTGAATTATTGAATTTTTTTCAGGCATTGAATTCTCCCGAATTATTTCTACTATTTCAAGTTACTCTTTGCGGTATTCTCATAGTTTTTCTGGTAGATCCCAAGCGCAAGTTCTTTACCGAAAGACTGGGTAAATTCAAATTCCGCTCAGCCAGATTGCATGGATTGGACTGGATGCTGGTAGCCTTGATCGGCGTCATTATAGCCGGGTGTTTTTATGTCGGCACACTGGTTCCAATCAACAATTCAGATTCCCTCCACACTCACCTACCTCGCATCTATTATTGGCTTCAACATGGCTCATTTCGGAATTGGACCGCGGTCACGCATTCTCAGATTGATTACCCAATAGTTATCCCGATTCAAGGGTTGTGGTTGTTTCTTTTGGGCGGCAATGAAAATTTGTTTTTCCTGGTACAGTGGTTTCCTCTGGTCATTTCGGTTCTGCTGGTTTACGAGATTTCACTTTTCCTGGGCGCATCCATCCGGCAAGGACTGGTTGCAGGATTGGTTGTTTTATCTTATCCAGTGGTATTGCTGCAGACCTATTCCCTGCAAGGAGACTTGTTCATTGCAGCCATTTCATTGGTTTGTGTTTATCTGGTGATGGCTTACTATAAAACCGCATCGAATTCATTTCTATATCTTTCAATCCTTCCCCTGGCGGTTTCACTTGGCGCGAAACAAACCGCATTTCTATTCATTCCGGTTTATGTGGTTGCTGTCTTCCTCCTGCTGCGCAAAAAAGTACATGCCGGTAAAATCACCTTAAGGTTATTACTGCTGTTTCTGGCAAGTTTTATAGTTTTTTCGTCTTTAAAATTCATACAAAACACCTTGTATAAAGATGATGCAGTAAAAAACATGTTCTCAACTTCACGGTTTTCGATCCCCTTCACCCGGGGGACTACCTTCAAGGGATATTCCACCAATATTTCTAGGTACATCTATCAATGGGTCAGTCTGGATGGAATGAATGGGCGAACCAAGCTCAATGCATTGAAAATTAAGAATAACCTTTTCCAATCCATATCCCGAACGATGAACATTGACCTTGAAACACATCAGTATATTTCAGCGGGGGACGAGGATTATTTCGAATATAACAATCCTCCGATACTTAATGAGGATGCGGCCTGGTTTGGAATTATCAGTTGGACCTTGGTCCCAATAGCATTGATTGTTGGTTTGTTGAGTAAAGATAAGGCTCTTCGAAATTATGCACTTGCCTCGCTGGGGTTGGCCTTGATTTGCTTTTTCGCCATGGCAGTGCTCATCTCGGGTTGGAGTCCCACTAATGGGAGGTATTTGGTCGTTCCGACCATACTGATGACCCCTCTGATCGCTTTCATTCTTCCGAAAAACAGGATTGCCTGTTCTATTTCGATTGTTTTTTTGGCAATTGTCGCTGTTTCCCTTGCTTTTTCAACCTTACTGACCAATGAATCCAGACCGACTATCACCCAAAGCACACTATACAGCTTTCAGGCGAGAAAGGTCGAACCCATTAAAGTGACCAACATATTCCAATCACTCTATCGGGCAACCCTCAACCGGATGGTCAACGACCTTTTACTAACAACCCCGAATAGATTGAGCATTGTTGAAGGAACCTACTACGATAAACTATTCTTCCAGAACAGACGCGACATTGAAAACATAAGTCTTGTAAACGACAACCTCACTGCTGCGGAGCCGCTGTATTTGCGGATGAAGGCTTCTCTGCTTGAATATGCCTTGTTCGGAATTAACCGCACAAGAAACCTTTATCCAGTAATTGATCTCAATGATGTTCAGCCAGGATTTTATGTGCTCGCCTCCAATGAACTTTTGGAGCAGAACCGACCGGATATGGATCTTGTTTCTGCCAACGAGGATTATTCACTGTTCCTCCGGAAATGATATGTGCCCATTAATCATCAATGTCACCATCCCTTTGGTGACCTTTTCTTTATTTGAGAAACAGACCTGGGATCGATATTTGGCTGAAATTTGGATTATTCAACAGACTTTGTCTGGGTCAAGATCTCTGTGACATAGGGTTTGAGTATTTCCACCCAAATGACATAGCCAGCCGCCATTAGATGCAGGTTGTCATTGGTTAATTCCTTCTTGAGTTCGCCCTGAGGACCGGCAAAGGTGGGGTAAAGGTCAATGAAGGTATAGCCAAACTTCTTTGCCAATGCCTGGAGGTGGCGGTTCAATCCCTGGATGCGTTTTGCATAGCTCCTGCCCCGCGGTAGTATGGACTGCACAAAAACTTTTGTGGAAGGAGATTGCGTTTTTATCCGGTCGAGAATTTCAGAGTAAGTTGTAAGGATATCCTCATCATTCCGGTATTCGAACCAGGGAAGATCGTTGGTGCCGATAAGGATAAAGATCGCACGCGGTTTGTTGATGATGGTATCATCGAGGCGCTTAAGCACACCCAGGGTGGTGTCGGCGTTGATGCCCCGGTTCTTGAGGGCCACACCGGGAAACAATTCCTCCCAGCAGCCACCGTCGGTGATGCTGTCGCCAAGAAAGACAATATCATTTTCGTAAACGGGGTAATGCTTGAAGAAATCAGTGCGCTGACCGTGATGGTGGCGCTCCACGGCTTCCACTGCCAGGCGGCTGATGGTTAGAAAAAATAATGTTGCGGCCAGCAGGACCGCGAGTACTATGATTGGCATAGAAGCATTATAACAAAATCGATTCTGTTTTTCGGATCGAAATTCCGGCGGATCGCAGTGAATGGGCAACCCGTAGATGGGCTGCACGACTGGTTACGGTTCAAGGCAATACGGCAATGAACTGCTCAGTGAATCAGGATCGAGATTTGAATCATTCTCATCATAGATTTTTATATAGGTGATGCCGGGGAACTGGCTGAGATTCTTCGTGATCAAATTGGCCACCGAGTATGCAGCACCATTATTGGCGCACACACCGCCCAGGTAGACACGGGCGATCCCGTTCTCGATTTCCAGTTTTCTGACGTGCGTGAACCCGCTGTTATGAGGCCGCAGACCCTGCGAATATTCCGCGGGGGTGGGGCCTTTAAAGTATTCGTCCAGCACGGCGCGAGGAAGATCGGCATTTGTGGGAATTATGCGGGTGACAGCGACTTCATAGGGTTCCGTGGCTTCCACGAAACGGTTTTCATCCATGAAATAGACGGTGATCGTTTGTTCGGCGGGCAACGAGGGGAGAATGATCTCCTGAGATGGTTCCACTGATGAAGTCGGTGCTGCAGGTGTGGCAGTTTCATCAAACAGGTTCACCGTAATGCCGCATGCCATCAGCAATAGGGCGGAGGCGATGAGCAAACCAAAGTTTAGAATGCGTTTCATTTATATCTCCTCGAATAGTTCAATTATAATCATTCATCTAGAGACAATCATGAATATAGGGGTTATGGAGCGATATGATCACTGAGAAGCAAATATATGACGCTTTATCCAAAGTAATTGATCCCGAGTTGGGGCGCAACCTGGTCGAACTGGGGATGATCAAGGACCTGGAATTTACCGGTGAAGGAGCGATCAGCCTTACCCTGGCGCTCACCATTCCAGGCTGCCCGATGAAAAACCAGATCGAGCGCGACACACGCGCGGCGTTGATGGCACTGCCTGGTGTAAAGGATGTAAGCATAAAATTCGGCGCGATGACGGAAGCCGAAAAGCAGGCCATATTCTCCAGAGGCAAGCCGGAACTTCCCAAACTCAATAAGTTCAACCAGATCAGTAAAGTTGTGGCGGTGATGAGCGGCAAGGGCGGGGTTGGCAAATCCTCGATCACGGCGTTACTGGCCAGCGAACTTGCGCGCAGAAAGCAGCGCGTTGGCATCCTGGATGCGGATATCACCGGGCCGAGCATACCCAAGCTGTTTGGGCTACGCTCCGGCGGTTTGCGGGGAAGCGCGCAGGGAATCCTGCCTGCGGCGACCCAGTCGGGGATCAAAGTGGTTTCCACCAATCTGCTGGTGCCCACGGAAGACGCTGCCGTGATCTGGCGCGGACCGATGATTACCGGTACGATCCAGCAGTTCTGGCGCGATGTGCTGTGGGGAAAACTCGACGTGCTGCTGGTCGACCTGCCCCCCGGCACTTCGGATGCCGCGCTGACGGTGATGCAGACGCTGCCGGTGAACGGCGTGGTCATGGTATCCACTCCGCAACAATTGGCAGGAATGGTGGTGCGCAAGGCGGCTGCCATGCTCAAACAGGTTAATGTGCCGGTTGCCGGGGTAGTGGAGAACATGAGCTACTACCCATGCAGCGAAAGCGGGGTGCGGCACGAGATCTTCGGCCCCAGCCATGTGGAGGAACTTGCCGCGGCCATTGGCGCAGAATGCTGGATGCGCTTGCCGATCGACCCGAAACTGACCGAACTGGGTGATGCCGGGAGGATCGAAGAGTATTCAACGCCGGAAATTGGGCAATTGGTAGACCTGACCCAATAAATTAATGGCTTTGCTTTAATTATCCTGGAAGCAACCAGGCCAGCAAGCCGATCAACAGGGTGCTAGCAAGACTGATGGGAAGTGTCAGGCGCAGCACTTCGCCCTCCTTACCCTTCATGCTGTTGGTGCTGCCGCCGACGGCCAGCTTGGCGGGGGCGATCATGCTGCCCAAGGCACCGCCGGTGGTTTGCGCCGCCAGGAGATTTACAGGGCTGACCTGCAACAAATCTGCCACACCTTTTTGCATGGGACCGAACAGGATGTTGGAATTGGTATTGCTGCCGGTAGCGAAAGCACCGATGGCACCCACCAATGGGGCAACCAGCGGGTAAACACTGCCCACATAGCGGCTTAACCCCTCGGCGATGAGGTGGGTCATGCCGGCATGTTCCATGAGCGAGGAAAGACCGATCATAAAAATGGTGCCCAAGCTGGCGGGAAGCCCGGAAACAAAAGCGGACTTCAGCGCTTTGCCGACCCCCGCGGATTTGGCACCAATCACTTTGGGGAGCACAAGCGCGGAGAAAATCGCCGAGATCACGATCCAGATGCCGGGGTGGATGAACGGCTTGAACACGAACCCGCTGCCGGCAGGCGTGACCACCCCGGTGGAGGTAGCCACCTGCGGAAAAACTGAAAATAGCCGAACCCCAGCCAGCCACTGGTTCAACGGGCGGATGAGGGTCACGATCACGATGCTTAAAAACAGGAAGCCGTAGGCAAGCAGCCCGGCCTTCAATTGCGGGGTGAAAACGGCTTTCTTTGGCTTTCCGGGCTCGGACCGGGTGAACAGGAAACCGGCGAGGATGCCAATTATGGCAGCGGTGAAGGAACTGAGCGGGATCATTCCCAGCCAACCGATGAGGAATTGCACACCGGCGACGATCAGCGAGAGCAATATGATGCGGCGCCAGTAGCGCATTTGGCCAAGCAGGAGGGCGACCGCCAGACCGGTAAGCAGGACGGATACCCCCAGGAAGAGAGCCGAGGTCGGGAACACCGCCGTAGCTTCGATGCCGGTGATGTCGGTCATGGTGCGGAAGGCCAGCGCCATACCGCCCAGGCTGACCGCCCAGCTGTGCCCGATGGCGGCAGCCGCCACGGCACGCACCGGTTTGACACCCATCAGAATGAGCATGGGGGCGACGATGGCGATCGGCAGGCCGAACCCGGCCAGGTTTTCCACGAACGCGGAGAGCATCCAGGCTTGCATCACCAGCAGCCAGCCGGCTTCGGGGATCATTTCCTGCAGCGCGAGGGCGATGGCGTGTACCCCGCCTGCCTGGTCGACCAGGCGGTATAACAGAAGGGCCGGCCACAAAACGGCCAGCACGTTGAGCGACAGGTACAACCCCTTGACCTGCGAGACCCACAGCACCTTCCAGTTCAAACCAAAGACCAGCGCGGCGATGAGTATGCCGCCCAGCCAACCGGCAAGACCGGCCTCATGGCTGCCGCGGCGGAACACGAGCATCAGTAGGAGCACCAGCAGGATGGGGAGGAAGGCGTAGAGGTAATTCATTCTTCTTTCCTGAGGGATCGAGCCGGATTCATGAGAGGATCTCGAGATTGGCCAGGGATGCCAGCAGGCGTTTGAAACCCACCGTTTCAAAATGCACATCCACGGTCTCTTCGCCGTCGGGGTCGAGCTTGCTGTCGATCACCAGCCCCTCCCCCCAGACGGAATTGCTGACGCGCATGCCTGGCTTGTACCTGGGCCCGCGCGGAGTTGAACTGCTGGTGAAAGTGGTCCTGCGGGAGGAGGTCACCCCGGTGCTCGACCAGCGCATGTCCTCCAAGCGCGCATCGCGGCGCGAAGCGGATCGTTTACCCTGGCAGAGCATGAGATCACCACTGATATCGTCGAGAAAGCGCGAGGCTTCGCTGTATTCCCAGGTACCAAAATTGGCGCGGCGTTCGGAGCGCAGCAGGTAGAGCTGGTTCTTGGCGCGCGTCATGCCCACGTAGAAGAGGCGGCGTTCCTCGGCCATTTCTTCCGGATCGTCGCGGGAACGGCTGTGCGGCAGAAGACCCTCATCCAAACCGATGATGAACACCTGGTTGAACTCCAGCCCCTTGGCGGCATGCAAGGTGAGCAAGGTCACTACCCCCTGAGGGCGTTCAGCGGGTGTTTCAACACCGTTGGCGGGGATGGTGTCCTGGTCGGAGACCAGCGCCAGGTTCTGCAGAAACTCGGTGAGACCCTTCTCCTGGAAATCGTAGGCCAGGCGGCGCAGCTCCTGCACGTTCTCCCAGCGGTCGTTGCCTTCCTCGGATTGGTCGTTGATGTACGGCTCGTAGCCGGTATCGGCGATGATGCGGTCGAACAGCGCAATGAGGGAGATTTGATCACGCAGCCCCTGCCAATCGCTGAGCAGGGCGCCGAAATCCGCCAGCAAAGCGGCGGAACGTCCAATTTCCGTCCAATAAGAAGAACTTTCGCCATTTCTGCCCAGGTCGAGCAGCACTTCGCCCGCGCTGAGGTTGGCGCGGAAAGCGGCTGCCTGCAAGGAGGCAATGGTCTTTTCTCCGATGCCGCGCGGAGGCACAGCGATCACGCGCAGCAGGCTGACCTCGTCGGCAGGATTTTCCACCAGGCGCAGGAAGGAGATCATGTCCTTGACCTCACGGCGACCGTAGAAACGCTGGGCGCCGATCAGACGGTAAGGAAGGCGGGCGTGAATGAAGGCTTCTTCAATGGTGCGGGATTGGGCATTGGTACGATACATCACCGCAAAATCACTAGGGACGGCGCGTTTGGATTGCAGGTACTGGTGGATGGTATCCACCACGAAAGCAGCCTCGGCGACCTCGTCCACAGCGGTGAACTGGATCAGCTTGCCGCCGGGTCCTTTTTCTGTGAAGAGGTGCTTGGGTGTGCGGTTCGTGTTGCGGTCGATCACCTGGCGGGCGGCGTCGAGCACGTTCTGGGTGGAGCGGTAATTTTGTTCCAGTAGAATCTTTTTGCACGCGGGAAAATCCTGCTCAAAGCGGCGCACGTTGCGGTAATCCGCGCCGCGCCAGCGGTAGATGGACTGGTCTTCATCGCCAACAACAAAGATGTTGTGGTGGTAGGAACATAACTGCTTGAGCAGCTCGTACTGCGCCAGGTTGGTATCCTGAAATTCGTCGACGAGTACGTGCTGGAAGCGGCGGGCGTATTTTTCGGTGAGGCCGGGATGGTCCTGCAGCAGGCGCGCCGAGAGCAGCAGCAGGTCGTCGAAATCGACGGCATTGCTGGCCTGCAGCAGCTCCTGGTAGCGGGTGTAAACGCGAGCGACGACCTCATCGCGGTAAGTGCGGATGGGCATGTCGGCGGGGAGCAGCAGGTCGTTCTTGGCGGCGGAGATGGCCGCGTGCACGCCGGAGGGACGGTGGGTCTTTTCGTCGATCTTCAGCTCGCGGATGGCGCGCTTGACGAGAGAATCCTGGTCGTCGGCGTCGAAAATGACGAAGTTGGATTTGTAGGGCAGGTAATTGGATTCGCGGCGCAGCAGGCGGGCGCACATGGCGTGAAAGGTGCCGAGCCAGATGCCCTCCAGGTTGCGCTGCACCATGTTGACCACGCGGTTTTCCATCTCGCGCGCGGCTTTGTTGGTGAAGGTGACGGCGATGATGTCGTAGGCGGGTATGTCTTGGCGTTCGATGAGGTAGGCGAGACGGCGGGTGAGCACGCGCGTTTTTCCGGAGCCCGGACCGGCGAGAACCAGCACCTGTCCGTCAGCGGCGGTGACGGCCTGGCGCTGCTGCGGATTGAGGGAGTCGAGCAAGGGGTCGGTCATCGGTTAATCAACCCCGGCGGGAGCGTTGAGGCGCATGTCGTAGATGCCGTCGATGACGGGGAAATCCGCGCCACAGTTCGTGCAGCGCAGCAGCGGAGGTGTGTCCTCCAGCGGGGTGGAGCAAGCCGGGCAGGCGAAGAAGGCGCCTTCAGGGGCTAATTTCCCCTTTTCGTTCGCTTGCGCCTTGAGAAAGACGCTGGGGGTGAGCTGCCAGCAATTGCCGGTGAGCGAAAAGAGCGAATCGAGAGCTACCAGCAGACCGGTGGGCAGGGTGCGCTTGAGCAAGCCGAGGCGCAGGTGGCTGACGGTGAGCGTGCGCTGGATGCGAAAACCCGCATCCGCCATCCATGAACGAACGGTGGCGGGGTGAAAATCGAAATTGAGCGGAAGGTACTCCACCTGTTCGCGGGTGAAGGGCGACCATGCCTGCTTTCGCAGCCAGTAGCGCAGAATGGATTTAATGTTGCGCTTGTTGGCGTATTCGAGGATGAAGTTGGAGGAAGGCTGCAGTACGCGCCGCACCTGAGCCAGCGCCAGGGGGGCATCCATCATGTGGTGCAGGGTGCGGATCATGGTGGCGCCGTCAAAGAGACCGTCGACAAAAGGCAGGCGGTAGATATCGGCGGCGACGTAGCGATAGCGGACAGAGCTGCCCAGGCGGGCTTTGGCCTGTTCCAACTGGGTGCGCGAATAATCGAGCAGGGTGACCTTGCGGTAGCCGCCGTAGCGGGGGGTGTTGCGACCGGCACCGGCGCCCAGTTCGAGCAGGTGGCTGCCGGAAGGGGGGAGCAAGCGCTTGAGGGCTACGGCTTCGCAGCCGTCCTCGTAGGCGCGCCCGCCCTTCTCCCAGAAGGAGGTTTGATAGTCGGAGCCTTCGTAATTGCAGACCGGGGGTGTTTGCATGCGTTCTCTCTTGAAAAAAAGTGCGACCGGACAGGTTTGCCGGCGGCGCCCAGAGGATCCTCCTTACCGCTGCTTCCTCTCGGACCTGACGGGGTTCGCAGGGCTCTGCCGCGCCGGTCCCATCCGGGCGCGAGGTTAAGGATACCGCAGGACGGGCGGGGTGTCAACGCGGGTTTGTTAAATCGAGAAGCGTGAATCGTGAAACGGAGGAGGATTCGTTTTTCGTTTTAATGTGGGAACGAATGGAAAACGAATCAGGGATGGGGTTGAAGGCAGAGATGAATGGTCAAATTTCCCTCCAAGGGTAAATAAGAAAATATGTTCTATTATTTTATTATACAACGGGTGTCAAGGGGTTGGAAAGGGTCTGGAAAAGGTGACCGGGCGGGTTTGGAACCCGCCCGTACGATTTAAGGAGTAACGCGAAATATACGAAAGGAGAGAAAGGCACGAAAAGGGGGATGAAAAAGGGCACGGCGCGCCGTACCCCAACACCTGTAGGGGTGATTCGTCCCGTTGACACCAGCGGGGCGATTCGTGAATCGCCCCTACCAGAATCGACCAGGGGAAGATGTTTGTGAGAATCATGCCATAGGTAAAAAGAGGAACGCGAAAGGCGCGAAAAGGGGAATGAAAAGGGTCACGGCGTGCCGTAACCCAACGATGCGCGCCGTACCCCAACACCCGTAGGGGCGGTTTACCCCGTGAACACAGCGGGGCGATTCGTGAATCGCCCCTACCAGAATTGGCCAGGGGATGATGTTTGTGAGAATCGTGCCATGGGTAAAAAGAGGAACGCGAAAGATGCGAAAGGGACGAAAAGGGGATTAAAAAGGGTACGGCACGCCGTGACTCAACGATGCACGCCGTGCCCTAACACCTGTAGGGGTGATTCGTCCCGTTGACACCAGCGGGGCGATTCGTGAATCGCCCCTACGAGAATCGGTCGGGAGATGATGTTCGTGAGAATCGTGTTTATAGGGAAAAAGAGGAACGCGAAAGACGCGAAAAGGGCGAAAAAGACGAAAGGGATGAAAATGGGCACGGCACGCCGTGTCCCAACGCTTGTAGGGGCGATGCATCCCGTCATCACCAGCGGGGCGATTCGTGAATCGCCCCTACGAGAATCGGTCGGGAGATGATGTTTGTGAGAATCGTGTTTATAGGGAAATAGAGGAACGCGAAAGACGCGAAAAAGACGAAAGAGGCTAAAAGGGGGATGAAAATGGGCACGGCACGCCGTGTCCCAACACCCGTAGGGGCGATGCATCCCGTCCATACCAGCGGGGCGATTCGTGAATCGCCCCTACGGGAATCGGTCGGGAGATGATGTTCGTGAGAATCGTGCATATAGAGAAAAAGAGGAACGCGAAAGATGCGAAAGGGGCGAAAAAGACGAAAGGGATGAAAATGGGCACGGCATGCCGGGTTCCAACACCCTTAGAGGTGATACATCCCGTCAATACCAGCGGGGTGATTCGTCCCGTCAACAACAGCGGGGTGATTTGTCCCGTCACCACCAGCGGGGCGATTCGGCCTGTCAGCACCAGTGGGGCGATTCGTGAATCGCCCCTACGAGGATCGGACGGGAGATGATGTACGTGAGAATCGTGTTTATAGGGAAAAAGAGGAACGCGAAAGACGCGAAAAGGGGGATGAAAAAGGGTACGGCGCGCCGTGCCCCAACGCTTGTAAGGACGATTTATCCCGTCAACGCAAAGGGGGGGCGATTCGTCCTGTCAGCACCAGCGGGGTGATTCGTCCCGTCACCACCAGCGGGGCGATTCGTCCTGTCAGCACCAGCGGGGCGATTCGTCACGTCAGCACCCGCGGGGCGATTCATGAATCGCCCCTACGGCGGGATAGAAGGTTCGCGTGAATCGCCCCCACGTCAATCGGTCGGGGATGATGTTCGTGAGAATCGTGTTTATAGGGAAAAGAGGAACGCGAAAGACGCGAAAAGGGCGATAAAGACGAAAGGGATGAAAATGGGCACGGCGTGCATCGTTGGGGCACATCGCACATCGTTGGGTCGCGTCTTGCATCGTTGGGACACGGCACGCCGTGCCCCAACGATGTACACACGATAGCAAAGAACGACATCAGGGGCGGATTTGGGACCCGCAGCTGCAGGCTGGTCAGAACCGGCTTGACATCCTTCCCCTGGGGGGATAAAATAATTTCATCCAAATACAACTTCTTCGGGGCAGGGTGAGAGACGCAGGTCTCAATTCCCGATCGGTGGTGATAACCCACGAGCGCGTTCCGCGCGCATGATCCGGTGCAATTCCGGAGTCGACGGTATAGTCCGGATGAAAGAAGAGCATGTACAGGCAGCGCCGTAATGCGCCTGTACCGGTCAGCCCCGAAAGATCGAATTTCGAGGCTTTTTTCTTTGCGCACATATAATCACCAGGAACAATCCACACCCACCATTAACGCAGCCGGCAAACCCGCGCTGGAGTACCTGGCGCGCCACAACGGATGGCTTGTCGGTTTCTCCATAGTTATTTTCATCGTCCTCTGGAATTTGATCGTGAACTGGGGCGATCTGCCGGCCTTCCTGCTGCCGACTCCGCTGGCGGTGTGGAAAAAGCTGGTGACGATGATCGCCAACGGCTTGCTTTTCAAAAACGCCTGGGTCACGCTTTACGAGGTGCTGCTGGGTCTGGCACTCGGAAGCGTTCTGGCAACGACCATCGGCTATGTGCTGGCGAAATCTCCGTTGATGGAAAAAATGTTTTCCCCTTACCTGATCGCCAGCCAGGCGATTCCCACGGTGGCAATCGCGCCGCTGCTGGTGATCTGGTTTGGCCCGGAGGCTTTTTCCAAGATCCTCGTGTGCGCCATGACGGTCTTCTTTCCCATTTTGGTGAACACCATGATCGGCTTCCGGGCGGTACCTGAAAACCTGGGCGATCTGATGCGATCCATGCGCGCCACGCGCTGGCAGAAACTGCGCTACCTTGAAATTCCCGCGGCGCTGCCGGTGCTCTTTGGCGGTTTACGGATCGGGGCGACACTCTCGGTCATCGGCGCGGTGGTGGGTGAGTTTGTGGGTTCCGACCAGGGATTGGGTTATCTGATCAATGTCGGCCGCGGACAGTACGATACACCGCTGGTGTTTGTTTCCATTATTTCCCTGATCTTTATGGCGATCTGCCTTTATGGATTGGCCATGTTTGCCGAACGCCGCACCACACGGTGGAAAACGGTCCATAAGGACTGAAATATTAACACTGGAGAAAAAAAGATGAAAACACGAATTCTGGTGCTCCTCCTGATCCTCGCACTGACGCTCAGCGCTTGCGCGAAAACGCAGAAACCAAACGCTGCAACCCAACCCGCGACAACCGATCCTACGGCGGCTACGGCTGCGCCGGAATCAACTGAAGCGGAGCTTGTTCCTGTTACCCTGCCGGTAGGTTATGTTCCGAACATCCAATTCGCACCGCTGTACGTGGGAATCGAGAAAGGTTTTTATCGGGACGCCGGTATCGACCTCAGCCTGGATTACAGCATGGAAAACGACAACGCCGTGCTGGTCGCCAACAACAATCTGCAGTTCGCCGTGGTTTCAGGCGAGCAGGTGCTCATGGCCAGGGCGCAGCAAATGCCTATCGTCTACGTTATGGCGTGGTACCAGGATTACCCGGTGGGCATCACCGCCAAAACCTCATCAGGCATTAAAAGCATCGAAGACCTGAAAGGCAAGAAGATCGGTTTGCCTGGAACTTATGGAGCAAACTATATTGGATTGATCGCACTGCTGGATTCGATCGGGCTGTCTGAAGCGGATGTGGTGCTGGATTCTATCGGGTATAACCAGGTCGAGATGCTGATGGCGGACAAGGATGATGCGGTGGTCATCTATTCAGCAAATGAACCAGTGCAATTAAAGAAATTGGGCCAGGATATTGTGCTGTTCAAGGTTTCGGATTCGGTGGAACTGGTAGGCAACGGCATCATCACGAATGAAAAAACACTGGCTGAAAACCCTGATCTGGTGCGGGCGGTTGTGGAAGCAACACTGCGAAGCCTGGATTACGTGATGGATCATCCCGAGGAATCCTTTGAGATCAGCAAGAAATTCGTGGATAACCTGGCGGACGCGGACCAGGAAGTGCAGATGCAGGTTTTATTGAACTCCATTGAGCTGTGGCGGGCGGAGCGCATGGGATATTCCAACCCACAGGCCTGGGAGAACATGCAGCGTATTATGGTGAAAATGGGTCTACTGACCAAAGAAATGGATCTTGCCAGTGCGTTTACCAACCAATTCATACCATAGGAAGAAGTATGGCTGAATCCTTTTTGCGGGTCGAAAACCTTGGGATGGCCTTCCGCGGCACGGAAGGGGAGCTGGAGGTATTGCGCGGTATCAACTTTACGCTGGATAAGCAGGAATTCCTGTGCGTGCTGGGACCTTCGGGCAGCGGGAAAAGCACACTGCTGCGCCTCATTGCCGGTTTGATCAAGCCCACAAACGGAAGCGTACAGTTTGGCGAGGGTAAACAAACTCCAAGCATCGGCCTGGTCTTTCAGCAGGCGAACCTGATGCCCTGGCGTAACGTACGCCAGAATATTGCGCTGCCGTTGGAGATCGCCGGGAAGCCCAAGGAGGAGATCGAACGCCGCGTGGATGAGATGATCTCCCTGATCGGGCTCGAAGAATTCGGCAGCAGCTGGCCGTCGCAGCTCTCTGGGGGCATGGCGCAGCGCGTGGCGATTGCGCGCGCGTTCATCCAGAAACCCGACCTGCTGCTGCTCGACGAGCCCTTCGGCTCGCTGGACGCGTTGACGCGGGAACGCATGGGCAGCGAGCTGCTGCACCTCTGGCAGAAACAACGCACGGCGGTGATCATGGTGACACACTCCATTTCGGAGGCGCTGCTGCTTTCAGACCGCGTGCTGGTATTCACTCCGCGCCCCGGAGAGATCCGCCGCGACCTGCCGGTGGCGATGGCACGCCCGCGCGCAGAGGAACTCAGGTACACCGCGGAGTTTCAAAAACTGGAGAGGAGCTTGCGCGGAACATTGAAATAACGCGGATCACACGCGGGGAATATCGAGCAGCAAATTATCCAGGAGCAGGCGCAGATTGGCATTCGATTCGAGGTCGTCAAGGGAGGTGACGATCTCGTTGACTGTATCCAGGGCTTGCCCGGCGGTGAGTGAAGCGGATTTGGAGGAAATTTCAGGCAGGTAGTCCAGGTTGACCAGTTTTTCTTCCAGGTTGTGAGCGGACAACAGCAGGTCACGCGAAAGCGAAAGCCAGACCTGCAGCATCAACCTCAACTGGTCGCGGCTGCGGGTGAGCGCATCGACCGCGGCGAAGCGTTCGCGGCGGTTGAGGGGCAGCAGGCGGAAAAATTCGTCCGCCCAGGATTTTCGTTTTTCCATGATCTCGGGATCGTTCGCCATCTGCAGAGCCAGCCCGGTGCGGCCGTTGGAAATGTGCGCGTACAGGCGCGCATCTTCCTGCGGGAGACTCCATCTCGAGATTAGTTCTTTCTCGAGTAAATTTACCGGCACGGGGCGCAGGCGCAGAATCTCGCAGCGGGAAGAGATGGTGGGAAGCAGGGCGTCCGCCGAATCGGCGGTCAGCAGCAGGATAACCTGTTTGGGGGCTTCTTCGAGAGTTTTCAAAAGCGCGTTCTGGGCGTTGGCGTTGGCGTTGGCAAACTGGAAATTCAGCAGCAGCGCGATGCGATAACGGGCTTCGTAGGGGGTGAGAGCCAGGCTGTGCTGGAGGTTCCTGATCTGACCCACCTTGATGATGCCGCCTTCCTCCTCGGGGGTGACGATGCTCAGGTCAGGCTGCTGCATCTTTTCGGTTTGGCGGCAGATGCGGCACAGACCGCAATATTCCCCTGGCGCGGGAGGCTGGGTGCAGTTGATGGCACGTGCAAAGGCCAGCGCCATGCTGCGCCTGCCAATGCCCGGTGCGCCGGTGAAAAGGTAAGCGTGACGGATTTCACTGGTAGAAATATGTTTTTGCAGGAGCTTTTCAGCCCAGGCGTGACCCAGCAGATCCCAACTCATAGGGCGATTGTAGCCCAAAGCGAACGGCTTGGCAACTTGGCGGAACAATTTCAGCCGAATACTTTATCGGCGTTGGAAAATTCAGGCTCAGGAAAGGGGACCCATGCAAGGATGGTGGTACCGTTACCCGGTTCCGAGGTTATGTCCACTTCACCGCCGGCGTTGACGGCGCGTGTTTCCATATTGGAGAGCCCGTGCCCGATGGTGAGTTTCACCTTTTCCAAATCGAAACCGCGACCGTTATCACGCACTTCAAGAAGGACACGCTCCGCGGTGGTCCATACGGTCACATCCACGTGATGAGCTTTGGCATGCTTGGCAATATTGGCAAGGGCCTCCTGGCAAATATGGAACAAGGCCAAAGCCTGGGGCTGGGGAAGGTTGGCCACCCCATCCTTGGGTCCATTCAGGGTTACATCGACCAGGGTATTGGCGCGGAATTCCAGGATCAGGCGGTTGATGCCCTGCATGAGGTTCTCTTCTTTAAGCTGGCGCGGGCGGAGATCGAGGATATAAGCGCGAATATCGCGTATGGTACTGTTCAGATCGTTAATGGCCTGTTCAATGCGACTGGTAGCCTGGGCGGGACTATCCTTGAGCAAAAGGCGGGCATGTTCAAGAGTCAGCCCAACGGCATAAATCGATTGGATGATGCCGTCATGCAGGTCCATTCCGATGCGGTCGCGTTCTTCCAAAATGGCGAGGCGTTTTTGGGAGATGTTCAGCCGGATATTTTCCACGGCTGTGGCGATCCAGGCGGCAATGGCCTGGGCAAACTGAACATCGGGTTCCTCCAACGGCTGCGGATGACAGGTGGCAAGGCACAATACTCCCACCACCCCCTTGCGACCGACCATGGGAATGACAGCCAGTTGATGAAGTCCCTTGATGGGGGTCTCGGGGTTCAGGTCGGCGTATTCATTTTCTGTCAGGTTCAGCACCACCGTGGTGCCGCTGGCGGCAGCCCTGCCAATGGTGCTTGCGCCCATCTCAAAATAATCGCGTTTCCAAAGGTTGTCCACGGCCTCCCCCTGGTGGATGGTACGCAGGAGAGTTTTGCTGTCTTCGTTCTTAATAAAGATCTCGCCTACTTCAAGCCTCAGGTAATCCATCAGCTGGGTGAGCCCCTGATCGAGGATCTGGTCGATCTCAGTGCTGGTGGCCAGCGTGGAGGACATTTGATTAAGCAGCGAGAGGTTTTCGTTTTGGCGGGTCAAGATGCGATCGCGCATCACGTAATCGCGGAAGAGGCGGGCATTGACGATGGCCACGCCTGCATAGGCGGCGAGAAGTTCGATGATGCGCTGGTCATCATCGGTGAAATCAGCGACACCGGTTTTGTTGGTCAAATAGATTTGACCGATCTGGCGTTTTCCCTGGAAAATCGGAACTCCCAGGAAGGAGGTCATTTGGGGGTGGAAAGGGGGAAAGCCGGCGTGGCGCGGGTCTTTTTGGAGGTTCGGCAGGCGAATGGAAGTTTGAGTATGCATCATCTCACCGATGAGGCCTTTCCCGCGCGGGAAGTGCGGGATTTGGTCCATCTCCGGTTTGGACATGCCCGCGGGGATGAACCTCTCGAGTTCACCGTTCTCGTCCAGGGTAGCGACGGCAGAGTAACTGGCAGCCACGGATTCAAGGGCGATCCTGGCAGTTTTTTCCAGCACACCTTCGAAGGAGATCTCGCCCACGAGCTCGGCCGCCTGACGATGAAGGCGCAGCAACCGTTTTTCCATCGGCTCCGGAATTTGGGAATAGATCAACATTGCATTGACCGTTTCATATAATCGTTAATTGTAATCGATGCCGCTGAAATTCGCGTATTTTTATCCAAACTATGATATATCATTGATTAATAACTGGCAAGCGATTATTGGATATAATGACGGCGAGGTGATTGGTATGGACAGTTTTTCCTTTCGAAAAGAAGAAGAAGAGCGGGTCAGGAGTGAAGGACGACTTCCGCCGGGGCAGGCATTAACCCGCAAATTCCCGGTATTACATTATGGACTGGTTCCAAGTTTTGACCCTGCAACCTGGGATTTTCGGGTATGGGGTGAAGTCGAGTCTCCACTGCGGTTGACCTGGGAAGAGTTCAATCAACTTCCCAAAACCAAATTAACAATGGACATTCACTGCGTCACGCGCTGGAGCAAATTCGATACGGAGTGGGAAGGCGTGTCGGTGAAGACGCTGCTCGACCTTGGACTGGTCAAGCTCAAGGCGAAGGCAAGATTTGTAGTAGAGCACGCGGAATTCGGCTTCACCACCAACCTTCCGCTGGAAGTCGTGCTGGCGGAGAATTTTCTGCTGGCAACACATTTCGAGGGCAAGCCCATCACCCCGGACCACGGTTATCCGCTGCGGGGTGTGGTGGGAGCCATCCCGGAGAAGAAGGATCTCAACACCCCTTACTTTTGGAAGGGTGCCAAGTGGCTGCGCGGACTGGAATTTCTCGCCGAGGACCAACCGGGATTTTGGGAACAGGCCGGGTATCACAATGAAGGCGACGTGTGGAAGGAAGAAAGGTTCGGAGATTAGGACCCGCGGAAGTATCAAAAAACCCCGCCCAGTTGGATTGAACTGTGGCGGGGTTGTCTTTTTGGGGGAAGTTACCTGGATTTGATGTAGTGGCGCGCGTAGATACCCACCCCAACACCCGCCAGAAGAATGATGCCGCCGATGACGGCGAGCAGCACGGAACCGCCATCATCATTCTGCGGATTGCCGAGCCCGTGACCGCTGACCTGCGCGCTAAAGTTGATGTGCGAGGTATCGCCTGCCTTGAGGAAGACGGAAAGGTTTTGCGACGAGGTGGGGTTGTAGCCGTCGGGGATGGCGATGCTGACCGTATAGTTGCCCTCGGGGATGTTCTCGAAACAAACCGGATTCCCGTCACTCAGTGTGGTGGCAATGTTGGAATATGTGCCTACCTGTTCGGCTATGCTGACTTCTCCGCCGCCGATGCCAGTGTCGGTGGTCTCTTCCGCTTCGGCCATGGCGTTGCCGTTCACGTCGTTGTATAGATAGACACAGATGGTGCCGGTGCCCTTGACCGGTTCAGGCGTGGGGAGGATCGAGGTGGGTGTGGGGGAGGGTCCGGCGGTAACGATGGGAGTGGGGACTGTACCCAGGAGCAATTTTTGACCGACCTGCAGGAAGCGGCACTTATCAAAATCAAGACCGTTCAGTTCACGCAGGGTATCCACCGGAATGTTATTGACCAGGGAGACACTAT
Organism: Anaerolineaceae bacterium; assembly: GCA_034428895.1. Classification (GTDB taxonomy): domain Bacteria; phylum Chloroflexota; class Anaerolineae; order Anaerolineales; family Anaerolineaceae; genus UBA6107. The sequence goes on along the minus strand of DAOUGM010000151.1, from coordinate 23,663 downwards.
CACAGGTATCGCCTTCCTTGACGATGTAATAGATCGCCCCGCTGGAATCCGCGGTGGGAGTGAAATACAAAACCTGGGCATTGGCCGGTGACGAGAGGACGAATGAGATGCAGAGGAGCACCAGGGCAGTCAATGCCAGGAAGAATGCAGAAAAGTATGATTTGCGTTTGGTAATCATGTCAATCAGGATTATAACATCAAACTTTTTTGACTCTTTTGCACGGGTCAACGGCAGAGGGAAGCGATTCAGCGGGGCGCAACCTGTGAAAATTGCGGGCAGCGTTGGAAATGCGAGGTGAAAAATCCAGCCCGCGTTTGCCAATGGATTAATGTCTTTTCGTGTAAAATTAAACAGTCAAAATGTTCTTCTTTTTCGCACGACCTTGAGGAGGAAATCATGTATCAGAAATTAGTGCTCGTTGGCAGGCTTGGAAGGGATCCCGAGATGCGCTATACACCCACCGGTCAGGCTGTGACAAGTTTTTCAGTGGCAACCGACCGTCAATACACAGATCAATCCGGCAAGCCGGTCAAGGAGACTGTGTGGTTCAAAGTGACTGCATGGGGCAAACTGGCCGAGACATGCAATAACTACCTGCAAAAGGGGAAGCTGGTGCTCATCGAAGGACGGCTGACTGTAGACCCCAAAACCGGCGGACCGCGAACGTGGGTAGGCCAGGACGGAGCGGCGAGAGCTTCTTATGAAGTCACCGCGCAAACTGTAAAATTCCTCTCCGCCAAGTCGGAAAGCGGCGGAGAAGGCGCGATGGAAGAGGAAGGGGAGACACCTCCATCCGAAGAAATTCCCTTTTAGGGGAATGCCATGAGCGAAGAATCCAAGAATCCGGCGCCCGGTTTACCTCCCATGGAGCTGCCGGAGAATATCGAGCCAGTGTACAGCAACCTGGCTCGGATCAGCCATACCCCATCGGAATTGGTGATCGACTTCAGCCGCTTTCTTCCGGGGCAGACCCGCATGCCGGTGCTGGCAAGGGTTTTGCTCTCACCGGTGGGCGCAAAATTGTTATTACGCGCGCTGGCAGAAAATATTGCGCGTTACGAAGCGGCGTTCGGCGAGATCCGCCTGCCCGGCAACTCAGGGCTGGCGGACGATCTCTTTCGACAGGTGCACCCACCTGAACCCCCAAAAACGGAATAAACCATGCAGGAATTCAATCAAATTGTAGAGAACACGCGCAAAGTATTCGATGAACGCACAAAAGTGCGCGACCAGGCGCTGATGCAGGCACGGCAGCTCACCCGCCTTTCCGCGCACGCCATCCGCGCCATTCACCGCGGAGACGGCAATGAAGCCAACGACCTGCTGATGGAAGCCCACGTGCTGGTATTGAATATTCAGCGCGACCTGGCGGCTTATCCCGACCTGTACTACGCGGGGTATACGCAGGACGCGATCAAGGAGTTTGCGGAAGCCAACCTCACCTGTGCCCTGATCGAGAACCGAAGGCTGCCGCGCCCGGAGGAACTGGGCATCGAATATGCCACCTACGTGAACGGGTTGGCGGAGACGATCGGCGAACTGCGCCGCCGCTGCCTGGACATCCTCAGGCAGGGGTATTCGGAGGATGCGGAACGATTGCTGAACACCATGGACGAGATCTACAACTTTTTGGTGACGATGGATTACCCGGACGCCATTACCAACGGTCTGCGGCGGCAGACCGACCTGGTGCGCGGCATCATCGAGCGCACGCGCGCGGATCTCACCATCAGCCTGCGCGAACAGCACCTGCAGGATGCCCTGCAGAGATTTGCCGACAAGTTCCCGGGGATGAAGGATCTTTAAGAATCACCTCGAATTTGCAGGTGGCAGGAACCTTCCATGCCCGATCACAAGGAAGTTTACCAGCAGCAGGCCGAAAATTATGAACGGCTGGTTGCGCGCGAGGACTTCCAGCACAACATCCTGAAAGCCATACTTGAGATCACACCCGTTCAAGAAATGGACGTGGTGGAATTGGGAGCGGGCACCGGGCGGCTGACCTGCATGCTGGCCCCGCTGGCGGGGTCCATCCTGGCGTGCGATGCCTCGCAACATATGCTGGCGGTGGCGGAACGTAAATTGACGGCGGGCGGGCTCAAGAACTGGCGCCTCGAGGTGAGCGACAACCGCGCGCTGCCCGCGGCGGACGCGACTGCGGATATCGCCATCTCAGGCTGGAGCATCTGCTACCTGGTGGACTGGGAGGCGGATGACTGGAAGGCGGAAGTGGATAAGGCACTGTCGGAGATGGAGCGCGTGCTCAAACCCGGCGGGGTGATCATTTTGCTGGAGACGCTGGGCACCGGTTTTAAAACACCGGCACCCCCGGAACACCTGAAGGAGTATTACAAGTTCCTCGACGAACGGGGGTTCTCCTCAACGTGGATACGCACGGATTACGAATTCCATTCAGTTGAAGAAGGAAACGAACTGGCACGGTTCTTTTTTGGTGAAGAAATGCCGAAAAAGATCGAACCAGGGAGCAAGATCATCCTTCCCGAGTGCACCGGGTTGTGGTGGAAGAGAACGGATCAGAAGATTGATCAAACACCCTGCCATTAATATTCGTTGAACTCCACACAGTATCAATTTTTGCAGGGCATGGATCACTTGGAGGGTAAAAGATGAATTCACAAGGGTCAAAAACACAACTGGTTTTCGGGACGCTGCTGCGGCTTATTTTGGGAATTGGCGCCATCATGGCGCTGCTCTTCCTTCCGGCGGGGACATTCAATTACTGGCAGGCGTGGGTTTTACTGGGAATCCTGATCCTGCTGATGCTTCCCGTGGCATTCTATCTCTATACCAAAAACCCGGAGATGCTGGCCAGAAGGCTGAAGACCAGCGAAAAAACAAAGAGCCAACGGTGGATCATCTCAATATTCGCATTGCTGCTTATTGCTGAATTTCTGCTGCCCGGTTTCGACAAGCGCTGGGGTTGGTCAACCGTTCCGGTGGTTATCGTACTGGCGGCAGATTTGTTCGCTATTGCGGCTTATCTCCTCTACTTCCTGGTGATCCGTGAAAACAGTTATGCTTCCCGGGTGATCGAGGTGACGGAGGGCCAGAAGGTGATCAGCAGCGGTCCTTACGCGGTCGTCCGCCACCCGATGTACACGTCCATGATGCTCATGTTCCTGGCGATGCCGCTTGCACTGGGGTCATACTGGGCACTGATCCCGGCGGCCCTGTGCATCCCCGTCTATGCCTTCAGGATCCTTGACGAAGAAAAAATGCTGATGCGCGAACTTGAGGGGTATATCGAATACAGGCAAAAGGTCAAATACCGCCTGATTCCCGGTATCTGGTAAAAACAATTCCATACATCTCATTTGTCCAATCCACGTATATAAATATAAGGATTTTGACAAGGAGAAAAAATGGAAACCGAGACTCGTACCAAGCATGTTCATACCCACGGGGGAAGTCTGGCCGGCGGCTTCTGGTTCGCCGGATGGCTTTTCACCCTGGCATTTGCCCAACTGATCTGGTGGAAAGCGCTGCTGGCCATCGTGATCTGGCCGTATTACCTGGGGTTGATGCTCAGGTAGAAGCAGGACGATTAATTCACCGGCGTGATCGACTCATTCGATCACGCCTCTTTATTTAAACCGTCTCTGCCAATAAAATCCTGCTTGAAATTCTTAATCTCGTTATAATTATAAGGAAATGTCAGACGTATCCTTTCCCATTCACCGTATTGCGATAGTCCTGCGCCCCAGGTCAACTGAAACCCTGCACGAGGGCGAGGTGATGTGCAACTGGTTGAAGGAGCGCGGGATTGTCAGCCTGGTCACCACGACGGACAACCCGCGTTTACAAAAGGAAATTGCGGGCAGGGAATTCGATCTGCTCATCGCGCTGGGGGGAGACGGCACAATGCTGCGCGCGGGACACCTGGCGGCGCCCTACGGGCTGCCGATCCTGGGGATCAACCTGGGAAGATTCGGTTTCCTGATGCAGCTTTCGCGGGACGACTGGAAGAATACCATGCCGCGACTGTTCAGTGGAGATTTCAAGATCGAGAACCGCATGATGCTGAAAGCCGAGCACTGGCGCAGCGGTAAACTGCTCAATACGAGTCAGGTGATCAACGAGGTGGTCGTCGCCCGCGGACAGGTGGTGCGCCCGATCCGCATCCGCGCCGAGGTGGACAATTATGCCCTGGCGGCTTACGTGGCAGACGGGTTGATCGCCTCCACACCCACGGGGTCGACCGCGTATGCACTGGCGGTAGGCGGGCCGGTCATGCCGCCCGAACTGCGCAACATCCTGATCATGCCGGTTGCGCCGCATCTTTCCTTCGACCGCGCGGTCATCCTGCCGGAAGGGGCAAGCGTAAAGATCACCACAGTCAGCGACCATGGGGCGGTGGTCAGCGTGGACGGTCATGAGCCAGCCATTTTGAAAAACGAGGATCATGTAATAGTGACTGCCAGTGATTTCACGCTCAAGTTCGTGGTTTTTCAAGACCCCGGATATTTCTACCGCAATTTAAGTAATTACATGGAACAAAACCCATCCATCGGTGACAGTCAATGACAGACGACAACTCCGCGCAACCCATGTACTGCTACAATCATCCGCAGCGGCAGACGCTGCTGCGCTGCAACCGCTGTGAACGACCGATCTGCCAATCCTGCGCGGTGCTAACCCCTACCGGTTACCGCTGCAAGGAGTGCGTGCGCGGCCAGCAAAAGATCTTCGATACGGCGCGCTGGTGGGATTACCCACTGGCAATTGTTACCGCCGGCGGCCTTGCCTACGTGGGCAGCCTGCTTTCCGGCTTTCTCGGATTCTGGTCCATCTTTCTGGGAGCGGCGGCGGGAATGATCATCACCGAGGCGGTACGGCTGGTGGTACGAAAAAGACGTTCCAAAACTTTGACTTTTTTGGTCACCGGAGCCGTGCTGCTGGGCGGCATCTCCCTGCCCTTGTTCAATATCCTCCTGGCCATCCCATCCATAGGCAAAGGGTTTGGACTGGGATATTTGAGTTTGCTCTGGCCGCTGGCGTATGCCATTCTCGCGGCCAGCACAGTCTATTATCGAATGAGAGGGATCAGGTTATAACAGGCAACCTCCATGCTAAAAGAACTGCACATCGAAAATTTTGCCATCATACAAAAACTCGAGCTGCAATTTGGCAGCGGTTTGGTGATCTTCACCGGCGAGACCGGCGCGGGCAAATCCATCATCCTGGATGCCATCATGGCATTGGTGGGAGGGAAGGTGGACGGAACGATGGTGCGCAAAGGGGCGGATCGGGCGGTCGTCGAAGCACTCTTCCCGATCCCGGAAACTTATTTCGAGGAGATCACTTCCATTCTCAAGCGGGAAGGTTTATATGAGAATGAGCCATTTGTGACGCTGGGACGGGAGATTCGTTCCGAAGGGCGCAACGTGGCGAGGGTGAACGGACGCAGCGTCAACGTGGGACTGCTGAAGGAGCTGGGCAACTACCTGGTGGATATTCACGGCCAGTCGGAGCACCTTTCACTTTTGGATGTGCGTTCGCACCTGGGATTGCTGGACCGCTACGCGGGATGCACACAGGAACTGGCGGATTACCAGGCAGCGTATCACCAATTGCAGGAAATCCGCAAGGAACTGAAAAGCCTGCGCGACCTTGAGGCGGAAGCAGCCAAACGTTCGGAATTGCTGACCTTCCAAGCACAGGAGATCGAGGCGGCGCAATTGCTTCTTGGAGAAGAGGAAGAGCTTGAGCAAGAGCGCAGCCGCCTGGCCAATGCAGAAATCCTATCCAGTTCGGCCCAGCAGGCGCTGGAATTGCTGGATGAAGGGACACCCGAAGCATCACCTGCCAGCGACCTGTTGGGGCAGGCCAGCCGCCTGGTGGCTGCACTGGCCAAGATCGATGCGGGTCAGCAGACGCTGCTGGATCAAATTGAAGACCTGGTTGCGGCGCTGGGCGAAGTCAACCGAGATTTGCGGGGCTACCTGGACGGTATCGAGTTCAACCCCAAACGATTGGAACAAGTGGAGACGCGGATGGAGTTGATCCATCAGTTGAAGCGCAAGTATGGGGGCACGATCGAGGCGGTGATCGAGTATGGGCGGAATGCGAGAGCCCAGCTCGAACGAGTGCAGACCGCCGGTGAGCGCATAAGTGAACTGGAAACTCTCGAAAGATCGGAGGCGACGGAAGTTGCAGGGACCGGCAGTCGATTAACCGCCGCGCGCAAGGAGGCAGCGGCACGCATGAGCAGCGCGGTGGAAACGGAACTCAACGATCTCAGCCTGGCAGGAGCGCAATTCTCGGTGCAATTCAGCCAACCTGCTGCCGTTCACGGGTTGGAGGTTGAGCCCGGCAAAACGATCGCGTTTTCGGAAAACGGACTGGACCAGGTGGAATTTTTGATCGCGCCGAACCCCGGAGAGGGCCTGAAACCCCTGGTGAAGATCGCCTCCGGCGGCGAGACCTCGCGCTTGATGCTGGCACTGAAAAACGTACTGGCGCAGGCAGATTACATTCCCACGTTGATATTCGACGAAATCGACCAGGGCATCGGCGGAAGGGTCGGATTCATTGTGGGTGAAAAACTCTGGCGGCTGGCGCGCAAACACCAGGTGATGTGCGTGACCCATCTTTCACAACTGGCGGCATTTGGCGACGTGCATTTCAGGGTCAGTAAAAAAATTGCCGGAGAACGAACGATCACCGGCGTTGAAATGCTGAGCGGGACAGAACGAATTTTAGAACTGGCACAGATGACCGGAAGTACAGGGGAAAGCAATCAAAGGGCAGTTGAAGAGATCCTGGCACAAGCAATCTCCAGGCAAAAGGAATTAAGCTGAGGGATTCTTTCCAGGGAACGGAGTGCCTTGGAAACACCAAAAATTAAAATCCTGCTACTCGGCTCGCCGATGATACTGGTGGATGACAAATTGACACGGGTCAGCCGCAGGCGTCACAGGCTGCTGATCTATTACCTGGCGGCACAATCCCAGCCGGTAACAAGGGGGGAAATTTGCGAGCTTTTTTGGCCGAACGTTACTGAGACCACTGCGCGTAAGAATCTACGCGAAGCTCTCAGCCGCATCAAGAGCGACCTGGGTTCATACAACATTTTCCACACAGTGGATGATCGAATCATGTTCAACAGTTCGGTGGTTTACTCTGACATTGTCGAATTCGAAGAGATCGTTCTTCCGTTAATGAACAGCACGGCGATGAACAGCGATTCGAGCCTGCCGGATTGGATGATCCTGGATTTAAAAAAGGCGATGGATCTGTGCCGTACCCCCTGGTTCTTGCACGGGGTGGATATTTGCGGCCCCCAGGAATTTGAGAAGTGGAAAGAAGAAACCAACCACTGGTATTCGTACATTCATTCAAGGATCGTCGACCGGTTGGTCGATCACTTTATTTCTGCGGGTGACCTTGAAAATGCGCTGGTGTGGCTGAAAACCGGTTTGGAATCTGACCGCATGAATGCGGATATGAATTACCTCATGCTGACCTGCCTGCGCGGCCTCGGCAAATTCCAGCGAATGATCGACGAAATCGACTTTCTTGAGGGATATTACCGCAAAAACGGTGAATCCCTGCCAGAGCAGATCATCGAACTCAAGTCGGTTGCCGAGAGCAGCCAGGACAGCCCGGATTACGCGGATATCCAGGAATGGGCAGAACCTGACGGGGGAGGAGAAAGGTTTTACGGCAGAAAGAACGAACTTGAACGATTGAACCGGGCTTTGCATACAAAGGGGGTGGTATTAGTCAAAGGCGAACCCGGCAGCGGGAAGACCAGATTGATCAGGGAGTTCTACAACCAGCGGCCTTATCCATTGCGGTTGTTTTACCTGAGCGCGCATCCGCTGGCAGAAAGGGTGCCATTCCAGGCGTTGTGCGAAATGCTGGAAGAGGAGATCAAGGAAGAAGAACTGGAACTTCTGCCAATAGCGGACCGGGAGAAACTGCACTCGTTCTATCACGACCAATTACAGGGAATGAAACCCTCGATTCTGCCCGCATCCGCCGAAGGATGGCTTCCATTATTGCAGGATGTCTTTAATATTTTTGTAAAAATAATGGAAAACGCGGCAAAAAAGCGAACGGTTCTATTTGTCGTCGATGATGCACAGTGGATCGACCAGGCCAGTCTTTCGGTGATCAATTACTTAATCAAACGAAATTATTTTAGCCGATACGGATTGCTGGTCATCATCAAGCGGTTGGATGACAATAACAAACCCCTATACTTATCCAACTTAAGACTTACAAAGCATCGAAAAATGAAGGTTATCACTCTGGCTGGGTTCACCCATAATGAAACCTCTGAATTCCTGCAAACTACATTGGGAAACCCAATCGATTCGGAATTAACGGACTGGCTTTTTCAAAAGACTGGCGGAAATCCATTCTTGCTCACCGAGTACCTGAGGGTCTTGCACATTCACTTTTATAAGACAACGGCCAATTTTGAGCAGGCTGCCATTCCAATTCCAGAGGCGATCAAGGGGATGGTGAATGAAAAATTGGAATTCCTTTCACCCGAAGGGCTGATCGTTGTTCAGGCAGCGGCAGTGTTGGGTTCCAGGTTTGGGCCGGACGAACTGGGGAAGACAGCCGGCCTGGAAATCGAGAAAACGCTGAATGCGTTAGAAGAGTTGGTGAAAGACGGGATCATCAAGGGGGATCCCGAAGCGCATGCGGCGGGTGGATATACATTCAGTCACGAGATCGAGAGAGAAGTCATCATTGCCAAACTCAGCCCTGCGCGCAGTCAATACCTGCACCACAGGGCGGCCAACAGCATCCTGGAATGCAGGGGAAGGCAACCGGAACTTTCCTCCGTCCTGGCAGATCATTTCGAGAAAGCGGCGGAACCGGTAGAGGCGGTATCCTTCTGGCTTGGAGCAGGGCGGTATTACCGTTCGATTTATGCTCAAGGAGCAACAAATTCGGCTTACGAACGGGCTGCCAATTTAATTACCAAAAACCCCTTCCTGTTTTCCGGCGAATTGATCCACCAGGTTTTTAACGAGTGGGGAAATTATGCATACGATCTTTCGGATCACCAGTATTGTGAGAGAATCTCAAACAATTGCCTCGAAATCGGTAAATTGAGAACGGATCCGTTGTTGATCGGCACAGGATTAAGCGGATTGGGTCGGGCAGCCGGGATGAAATTCGAGATCGAAAAAGCACAGGAATATTTTCAGCGGGCAATTTTTTACCTGCAAAGAGCCGACGATGCCATGGAGATGTGCGATATTTATTCCCGCATTGGAATTGTTTGCTTCATCAACGATGAATTTCTTAAAGCCAGGGAAGCGTTCGAAAAAGGACTGAGAATTGCCGAAAAAACCAATTTTGATCAGAAAATACTCGAGGGTGCAATCAATAACCTTTCCCAATTATGCATCCTGCTGGTTTACACCGGTGAAACAAGAAAAGCGCAGGAGTATGCACTTGAAATGGTGAATTACAGCCGAGGAGTCGGCAGGCGGTCAGCGGTGGTACAGGCTTATTCGATCCTGGTGATGACGCATTATTTCAGCGGGGAGTTCAACGAGGCGATCAAGGTCGGATTGGAAATTTTACAAGCCGCAGACAGACTGAAATTACGGTTCTGGCAATCATTTATTGACATCGCGCTTGGACAATCCTACCTGATGGTTGGAAACCTGGATGCGGCCTGGCTGCACATGTCACGGGCGCTCAAACGTGAGGAAGGATATCCCGGCGACCGGTTGTACGACCAATCCCGAATGGGGATGGGTTTGTTATATCAAATGACCGGAGAAAACACCAAAGCCCTGGCAACTTTCCAGGGGTTGGTCGAAAGCAAGGCTCACAGTATCTCAGTGTATGAGAGCTGTTACTTTATGGGAGTCAACCTTGAAATCCTGGGAAAGTCAAAGGAAGCAGTAAAGTATATCGACCGCTTGATCAGCAGCGCATCAGAGACCGGATTACGGACGATCGAACTTAGCGCCAGGATGACGCGCGCCATCATCTTTCGGCGGCATATGACCCCGGAAAAATTTAACGACGAGGTGGAACCCTTATCCAGGGAAGTGGAAAACGCGGGATATTTCAGCGGCAAATTTTTGTCCGTCTGGTGTTCAGCCATTACCGCCGAAAAAAGCGGGGATATTCCTTCTGCCATCCAATGTTATCAAGAGCTTGCTGCATATTGCCAAAAAATTGGAAGCCCGGTTCTGGAATTCATTCCGCTTCAGTCGATCATATCCCTGGCAATGCCTTCCAGCAGGGAGGCGGCGTTGGCGATGGAACTGTTGCAGCAGCGGCTGAACGATCTCCTTAGAAACGCAACAACACCCCCCGTCAAAGGATTTGTGAAGCGGTTGCGCTTGAAGAACCGGAAAAATTGGCAATTTTTTGTCAATGGCACTGTAGTATAAAAATGGAAACGCAAACAACACCGCCGCAGTCATAGGGAAATTGCGGCATAAGGTCGGTAGTGACATGAGGAGATCCACTATCGACCTTATCGTTAATCTGTATTCATGTGGGCGATGGTGACGCCTTCCCCGCCTTCCTTTTCGCCCCCTTCTTCGAAACTTTTCACATGCACGGAATCCTTCAAGGCTTCGCGGATCACCTGCCTGAGACGGCCGGTGCCCTTGCCATGGATGATACGCACAAAGGGCATGCCGCTCATATAGGCTTCATCCAGGTATCGATCGAGGATATCCAAAGCGTCTTCCGCGCGCTGACCGCGCAAGTTGAGTTCCATGCCTGGGGTGGGTTTAAATGGGGTTTCGACCGAAGCCGAAGCGGCGGCTTGTGGATTTTGTGATGCTTTTTTATCAGGTAACGGCACGGACTCATCCAACACGGTGGTGAGTTCACCGGCTTTTACCCTGACACGCAAATTGCCGACCTGGACTTCGACATCATCACCATTGACCGCGGTGATCACCCCGGACATCTTGAGCGAGCGCACCTTGACCTTGCGACCGACCTGAATGAGTGGTCGTTCGGCGGATGGTTTGGACGATTTTCTCTCCACAGGCCTGGACACCTTTTTTTCGATGTCCTTGACCTTGTGCTGGATTTCCTCCACCTCAGCCAACGGCTGGCGGGAATGTGTCATTTTCTTGCGCAGCGCATCGAGTTCCTTTTTCAACTCGCTGACTTCGCCTTCGGCCTCCTGCCTGGCCATTTCGAGGACTGTACGGCGTTCCTCCTCGATTTGTTCCAGCCGCAGCGAGAGTTCCTGGCGCAAATTGTTGGCCAGCGAGCGGTCGCGGTCGGCGGCAGAACGCGCCTTACGGGCAACCTCGCGCTGGAAATGGATCTCATTCAACAAGTCGTCCGATTTCAACTCTGTTGGATCGACCATGGATTTGGCATTTTCGAGGATCTCCTCCGGCAGGTTCAGGCGTTTGGCAATCAACAGGGCGTTCGAACGACCAGGGATGCCCACGGTCAAGCGGTAGGTAGGCTGAAGGGTCTTGAGATTGAACTCCATGCTGGCATTGACTACACCTGGCGTGGCATGCGCGAGGGCTTTAAGTTCCGGATAATGGGTGGCGATGAAACACGGGATACGTTTCTCAACCAGGTAAAGCAGGATGGCGCGCGCCAGGGCTGAACCTTCCTGCGGGTCGGTTCCGGCGCCAAGCTCATCCAACAGGACCAGGGTCTTGGTGCGGGCTTTGTTCAGGATGCGCACAATGTTGGTGATGTGACCGGAGAAGGTGGACAGAGATTGTTCGATGGATTGCTCATCTCCGATATCGGCAAACACGTCGTCAAAGAAGCTCAATTCCGAACCGGATTGGGCAGGGATGTGCAAACCGGACTGGGCCATGAGGACCATCAATCCAATGGTCTTCAGCGTGACCGTCTTTCCGCCGGTATTGGGACCGGTGATGACCACGGAGTAGGTGCGGGCGTCGAGGTCGACATCAACGGGGACGACCTTTTCAGGATCAAGCAGGGGATGGCGGGCTTTGAGCAGTTTAACAGTGGTTCCAGGGTGATGAACATCGGGCGGCGGACTGACCGGTTTAAGAATGGGCTCGGAGGCGTGGAGGTCATCGGCATATTTGGCGCAGGCAAGGTAAAAATCAAAAAGGGCAAGCGCGTCGATGATGGCGTTGATAGCTTCGGCTTCCACGCCCACCCTGGCAGAGAGATCAGCCAGGATGCGGCGTACTTCATCCCGTTCTTCGAGCTGCAGCTCATGCCAGCGGTTATTCAATTCCACCACCGCCAGAGGCTCCACGAAGAGGGTCGCACCCGACGAGGACTGGTCGTGGACGATGGACTTGAGCTTTCCTTTGAATTCGGCGCGCAAAGGGATGACGTAGCGACCGTTGCGCTGGGTAATGATCGATTCCTGCAAAATGGGGGCAGTGCGCGGGTCGCCGATCAAGTGTTCCAGTTTTGCCATCAGGCGGCTGTGCGAGACCTTGATCTCGGATCGAATTGAGCCGAGTTTGGGTGAGGCGTTATCCAGTACCTCGCCGCGGTCAGAAATGCAGCGGGAAATGGCTTCAATGATGCCGGGAGGTGGGGGAAAGGCACGAGCGATTTCGTGCAAGTGGGGAACCTTGCTGCTCAATTTATCAAAATTACGCGCGAGGCTGCGCGATGAGATCAGGGTACCGCTGATATCCAGCAGATCGGTTTCGGAAAGCACTCCGCCGCGGCGGGCAATGGCGGCCATCTGGCGAATGTCGTGGGCACCGCCGACACTGATATCCACTTTCAGGCTGAGCAGCAGGCGCGCTTCGGTGGTGTGCGCCAGGCGGTCAAGCGCTTCTTTCAGGGATGCGGCGGGCTTCAGCGACCGGGCGAGATCGGCAGAGGCGCTGAAGGCAGCATATTCAGCGAGCCTGTCGATGATCTTGGGAAATTCGAGCGTATTGAGGGTTTTTTCGTCCATTAATGGGAGTTTACCATATATTCAAATTGGAGGAAGCGCGGGCAATTGCATTACCACGCCAGCGGGCTATAATCGATGTGGAGAACGAGATGAAAGCAGTCGAACGGCTCGATGAAATGACCCAGGCATCCAGCCTGGTCGAGACAATTGAAGGACAAAGCCTGCGCTGTTTGGCATGCGCGCACCGCTGCCTGCTCAAACCTGGCAGGCGGGGGATATGCGGGGTGCGATTCAACCGCGACGGCAAGTTGATGGTTCCACAGGGATACGTTGCCGGCGCGCAGGTGGATCCGATCGAAAAGAAACCTTTCAACCATTTCCTTCCTGGAAGCGACGTGCTCACTTTTGGGATGCTGGGGTGCAATTTTCACTGCCAGTTCTGCCAGAACTGGTTCTCTTCTCAAGCGCTGAGAGACCCTTGCGCCGAGGAATCCATTCAAACGGTGCGCAAGGCTTCGGCGGAGCGGCTGGTGCAGTACGCGCTGGATTACGGCGCCAAAGCCATCGCTTCCTCGTATAACGAACCATTGATCACCGCCGAATGGGCGGTGGAGATCTTCAAACTGGCAAAGGAAAAGGGATTGAAAACGGCTTTTGTTTCCAACGGGTATGCCACGCCGGAAGTGTTGGAATACCTGCGCCCGTGGCTGGATGGGTACAAGGTCGACCTCAAGAGCATGCAAGACAGTGAATACCGCAAAATGGGCGGCACACTACAGCCAGTGCTTGAAACCATCCAGCGGGCGCACCAGCTTGGTTTGTGGGTGGAAGTGGTCACGCTGGTGATCCCCGGACTCAACGATTCTTCAGAGGAATTGTGGAAGGCGGGAAGGTTTTTGACCTCGATCTCACCGGATATTCCATGGCATGTGACCGCGTATCACCCGGATTACAAATATAACGATGCCCCGCCAACCCCGGCCGACACACTGCAGCGGGCGGCGGAGATCGGCCAGGAAGCCGGGCTGCGTTATGTGTATGCAGGAAACCTGCCCGGAAAGGTGGGATCGCTTGAGGATACGCACTGCCCGTATTGCACCCAACGCCTGATCCACCGCCGGGGGTACCGTTTGGTCGAATACAATATCACCGATGGTGGCAATTGCGAGTTTTGCGGCAAACCAGTGGCCGGTGTGTGGGGAAGCAATCCGCTGCGCGAAGAACGGGCCGGTTCAGGATATCCACATCCCTTGAAATGAACCACTCAAATTGAACGGGGGCGGAAAGTTGGAATGACTTTTCCCTGCGGTGGAACTTTTCACCGGGTTTTACGTATTAATATGTATACGACACTATTTTTATAGAGAGGTGTTTATATATATAGAAAGGGCAGCAGGAAGAGTCTTTGGAGGTGTCTCATGGCATTTGGAGTATATATCGTCGTCGCCCTGGCTGGGGCAATGTTTGTAGCGTTCAGTCTGCTCAGTTTTGACTCGAAGGTCAAATGAGGGAGCAGAGACCTCTCTTCCTGCAAAAAACCTGTCAATCAGACGCCTTCCACACGGAGGGCGTCTTTGTTTATAACCTGGCGATCAATTTGAAAATATGCTCGATATGGTCGATCTCATGCCAGATCGAACGCCTGAGGACCTTACGCGGCGACCAAATTTCCCCTTCGATCCCTTTTACATCATTCAACCCGACAAAGGAAGGCAGTACCTGCTTCAAGTGTTTGCGTACAAAATCCAGGCGCTCGAAGGGATCCTCGGGCAGGTCTTTGCGAGGGCAGGGAGCCTTTGACAACCGGTCCAGATACCAGTGTTCGGCATTGGCGACATGCCGAAGCACGCCGCCGATGCTCCAACGCTCCCCTTCGAATTCCTGAGCCATCTGCAGTGGGGTCAGGCTGGCCACCAGTTCCAGGAGGTCCGCGCGGCTCCACTCCAGCACGAGCGATCCACGGCGGATGTCTTCCGCAGTCAACGGCTTCCAGTCGTGCCGGTACCAGGCATTGATCTCAATGCCGTCGGCGGCAAGGTCAAAGGATTCATTGACGAAATAGACATCAAAGGTTTCCTCCAGGTGGATGTCGAAATCTCCCAAATCCTTCATCCATGAATCCGGCGTGTGGCTGTCGATCCATTCCTTGTAACGCAGCAGGGCATCGGGAATGCGGATTACGGCTTCGCTGCCGTCAGCGCCGTTGGCGAAACAAGCGGGGTGATCCAGCACCGTGGCAATCGATCTTCCCCCTGGATAGGTTTCAACTCCAATATTGATCCTCATCAATCCCTCCATTCGATCCAATTATAGCATTTGGAGATCGAAGTTCAGAATCGGGGAACTTATAGTATGATTTAACCGTCAGGTTAAAAGTATCGATCCTAATGATGAGGTGCTGCATGGCAAATGGTCAACCCGATCGTAAAAAAATTCAGAACCCCTTTATTTTCAAATGGATCCTTCCGCTTTTTCTCCGACCCAAAAAGACAACGGCAGCAATCGCGGCACAGGAAAAGAACGTTTGGCTGACACCGCTCGTTATTGTTTCGGTGCTGGCGATCATTGCGGCGCTGGTTGCCGCGCCCATCCGACGGGACGCGATCCAGATGGGCACGAACCTGCCGCCTGATTTTCAATATTACTCGCAGGAACAACAGCAACAGTTCTATGAGGCGCAAGCCACCCAGACATCCCCCTTGTTCCTGTTCGTGTTTCCAGTACTGGGCGGATTGTTCAAACTTTGGATTTCCTGGTTCCTCCTCAGCGTCCTCCTCTACCTTACGTTAACGCTGATGGGAAGCCGTTCCGCGAGCCTGAAATCGTATAACCTGGCGGCATGGACATTTCTGCCGTTCGCGGTGCGGTACGTTGTGCAAATACTGGCGATGCTTTTTACACACGCCCAGGTGGCAAACCCGGGGTTATCCGGCTTTATGAGCGCCGACGTCAAGGGCTTGGCCGCCTTTTTCGGCGCGTTCATCGGTTTGATCGACATCTATTTCATTTTCCAGGTGATATTGCTCTTCCTCGGAGCCGTTCCACTATCGGGTATCGCCAAAACCAAAGCCTGGATCGCAACCGGGATCGCGGTATTCATATTGATGCTGCTGCAGGCGGTGCCTGGTCTGCTCACATCGGCACTGAGCGGATTATCTGCCACCCGGCCGTTCTTCTTTTAGCAGCAGGACACAAGGATGAGTTCAAAACCATTCGTTTCCATCAATGACCTCACCAAGGAATTCCCCATGGGCGAAACAAAAGTGGTCGCCCTGAACAAGGTCACGCTGGAAATCCAACCCAAATCGTTTACCGTGATCATGGGACCTTCCGGTTCGGGCAAAAGCACGCTGCTTTACCTGATCGGAGGATTGGATTGGCCGACATCCGGCTCCATTCGGGTGGCGCAGGACGAGATCGAAAAAATGGACGAAAACTCGCTGGCATTGTTCCGGCGCAACCAGGTGGGATTCATCTTTCAATCCTTCAACCTGGTATCGTCGATGCCGGCGGAAGAGAACGTTTCGTTCCCGTTACGCTTCAGCGGGGTGAGCAAAACCGAGCGCAAGGAGAGGTCGCGCAAGATATTGCAGCAGGTTGGATTGGGAGACCGCATCAGCCACCGCCCCACCGAACTTTCCGGCGGTCAACAGCAGCGCGTAGCAATCGCGCGCGCGCTGATCAACGATCCGCCGCTGATCCTGGCAGATGAGCCCACCGGCAACCTCGACAGCCACAGCGGGTTTTCGATTATGCAACTGCTTTCCGACCTGCACCGTTCGGGGAAGACCGTGATCGTGGTAACGCATGATCCCAGAATGCTGCAATTTGCCACAGATACCGTATACCTGCTGGACGGCAGGGTTGTATCCGAAGAAGTTTATCAATCAACAACAGCGAAGATGGCTTGAGCCACCGCCGATCGAGGTGAAATCATATGAAAAAACAACTCCTGAAGACCATCCCACTGCTTCTCGTGATCGGTTTATTGATCCCGGCGCTAACCGCGATCGCCGCGCCACTGTATGCCGGTGTGAACGTCACGGCAGATAGCACGGCAAAATCCGGCATCCCCGGTTCGGTGGTCACGTACACGATCACGGTGGAGAATACCACCACCGATGCGACCAATATCACGGTGAGCGCCAACAGCGCGAGCGGATGGACGGCGCCCGTAGTGAACCCAAGCGCCCTCAGCCTGGCGCCCAAAACAGACCCTGCAGATCCCGCATCCACAAAGAGCGTGGTGATCAGCGTGCCCATTCCATCCACCGCCACATCGGGACAGAACGACATCACAACCGTTACAATTACAGACAGCACGCATACTGAAACCTCCACGCTTCAATTCGTCACCACCGCTTCCATCCCTTCACCGGTGGGAAGACCGATCATTGTCATCACCTCGTACAGCGCCGGGGACAAGCCCATCTACGCCGGACAGGAGATGAACCTGTCGGTGGTGTTGAGAAACGAGGGGGGAGCGAATGCCTTCAACGTGGTTGTGGCATTTGACGGAGCGGATTTCTACCCGCGCGAAACCGGCGGCGTTCGACCCGGTGGGCAGATCAATGCCGGAAATTCGAACACCATCAGCCAGAAGTTCCTGGTGGGCGATGCGCTGGCCTGGGCGGGCGTGGGCACCATTAAAGCCACGATCACGTATAACGACGCAGCGGGGGTTGCTTACAGCGAAGTGTTCTCCATTTCCGTCAAGATCAACGAGCCTGTCATTTCCGGCCCATATTACACAGCCACTCCGAACATTCCACTGCGCCCGCAGTTGGTGGTGACCAATTACAAAACCGATATCGACCCGCTTCAGCCGGGTACTCTCTTCGATCTTCAACTGGATATTAAAAACCTGGGTCTGGCAGACGCCATGGGTGTCACGGTTGTGTTGGGCGGAGGAGTCACGGGCGGCACCAACGACATGGGAACACCACAGCCGGGAGGGGTTTCGGGAGCATCCGGCGACCTGGCGAATTTCGCGCCGATCGGCAGCTCAAACCTGATCGTGGTGGGGGATGTGAAAAAGGACGCCGAGATCACGGTCAAACAAAAGCTGATCGTGAACGTTTCCACAAATCCGGGCGCCTATTCGCTCAAACTCAGTTTCCTGTACAACGATCCCAAGGGCAACCGCCTGGTGGACGACCAGGTGATCACGCTGCTTGTCTATACCCTGCCGCAGGTGGAGGTCAGCTTCTACCGCGACGCAGGGATGTTCACCGCGGGAATGGACAATATCCTGCCGCTGCAGGTGACGAACCTGGGAAAGAAGAGCTTTGTGCTGGGGAATATGAAAGTGACCGCGGAGAACGCCGAGGTGATGAACAACGTTTCCCTGGTGGGAGCGCTCGATCCGGGCGGGTATT
This sequence comes from Anaerolineaceae bacterium, assembly GCA_034428895.1. Taxonomy (GTDB): domain Bacteria; phylum Chloroflexota; class Anaerolineae; order Anaerolineales; family Anaerolineaceae; genus UBA6107. The sequence goes on along the minus strand of DAOUGM010000151.1, from coordinate 5,452 downwards.
TCACGCTGGATGCCAACCTCATTCCGATGCAGGAGGGACCGCTGAATATCAAAGTTTCCATCAACTATACGGACGATTTCAATCAGCCGCGTTTCATAGAACAAGTCATCCCCATCGAGGTGATGCCCATGGTGGAAATCACACCGGATATGGGCGAGGGCATGGGACCGGATGGAGGGATGGAAGTTCCGCCTGCGCAGGAAACCTTCTGGGGCAAGGTGCTGCGCTTTTTCAAAGGCTTGCTGGGATTGGACAGCGGGATCCAGACACCCCCTGTTGAAACGATGCCCACCGAAGATTACAACATCATGCCCATAGGTCCCAAGGGATAGAGAACGGGAGTAATGCATGCGGTTTTCAGATCTGGTGAGCCTGATCGTTTATAACCTGGGACGCAGAAAAGGGCGCGTCCTACTCACTGCGGTGGGAGTGGTGATCGGTACCGCCGCGGTGGTGGTACTGGTTTCCCTGGCGGTCGGACTTCAAAAGAATGCCACCCAGCAATTATGGGGGATCAACGACCTGACCAGTATCGAGGTTTACCCGGGATACCAGGAAGCAGCAGTGGTGCCAGCCGGAGGAGGAGGAGGGGGACTGTACCAACAAGGTGGAGACACCGGCATGAAATACCTCACTCCATCGGCAATACAGGAAATCTCCGGCATCGCCGGAGTAAAAAGGGTAATCATCCATGATTATCTCCAGACGGGGGTGGAGATCAATTACGGCAAGCTGCAGGCCTATGGAAGCATTATCGGGGTCAACGTCGATGACCTGGCAGACCTGGGACTGGAAACGGTCAGCGGCACAACCGAACTGGTCAAAGGCACTGCGGTGGTCGGTTCGTGGATCCCGCGTAATTTTTATAATCCGAAAGGCCGACCGAATGACCCTCCGCTCGAACCGCCGGACCTGGTGGGACAAAATTTAAAGTTCGTAATGATTAAGTGGTCGCAAGATGGAACCGAGGTGCGGCGCACAGTTAACGTCAAGGTGGTTGGGCAATTAAAAGAAACCCGCGGAATGGCGGACGGCAACATCTACATGCGCCTGGAAGAAACCAACGCGTATAACGATTGGGCGCGCGGAACACGCATCAACCGCAACAAGGAAGGTTATTCGATGGTGATGGTCAAAGCCGAAAACCCTGAAGTGGTGCTGGATGTGGCGGACCAGATCAACGGGTTGGGTTTCATGGCCAATACGCCGCAATCCTACCTGGAGGGCATCAACTCGTTCTTCCTGGTGCTGCAGGTCATTTTCGGCGGCGTGGGCGCGATCGCACTGCTGGTGGCAGCCATTGGTATTGCCAACACCATGACCATGTCCATCCTGGAACGCACCAAGGAGATCGGTCTGATGAAGGCGGTGGGAGCCACCAATAAGGATGTGCTCAGCATCTTCCTGGGCGAGGCTGCAGGAATCGGATTTGTGGGAGGACTGGGGGGAGTGATCCTGGGCTGGGGAGCGAGCGCCTTGCTCAACGTGGTCGCCATCTCCTACTTTGCCAGCCAGGCAGCCTCCGGCGGGGGTTTGTCGACGACGGCGGCTTCGACACCTTTCTGGCTGCCGATATTCGCGCTGGTGTTTGCCACAGTGATCGGACTGCTATCCGGTTTTTACCCGGCTTTGCGAGCGGCAACACTGGTTCCGGTGACGGCATTGAAATACGAATAACGGGATGAAATTTCACCCGCCGAACAAGGAATTCGTCCATCTCTACCGGCGTTTTCTCCACCGTCCAGCTGGCGGAATGATCTTGCTGCTCACCACGCGGGGGCGCAAGAGCGGTAAAGCGCACACCATTGGATTGCAGTATGAGCTGATCGACGGCAGGTATTATGTCGGAGCGGCGGACGGCGAACGCGCAGATTGGTATCGCAACCTGTTAATTGAGCCGGTGGTGGAAGTACAGGTTGGGGAAAGGACCTTCGGCGCGACCGCCGAGGTTGGAGAGGAAGCAGAGCGCATTGTTGAATTCCTGGAATACAGGATAAAAAACATCCGCTGATGATGCGCCTGATCCTGCGAATGGACGGTGTAAAAGGCAGGCTCGACCGCACCTCTCTGCAGGCGTATGCCGAAAAGATCAGGCTGGTCATTCTCACTCCCATGGAGCCCGGACGGCATTAACCTTCGCTGAAAGAGGTCAAGACCATTTCGGCGTATAATAATCTGGATCATAACCCCGAAATTCTGGAGGATGAATGTCTGGACCACGAGTCGTAAGAGCCCCGCGCGGAACAGCGCTCGCGTGCAAGAACTGGCAAATCGAAGCGGCTTACCGCATGATCCAAAACAACCTCGATCCAGAGGTGGCAGAAAAACCCCAGGAGCTGGTGGTGTACGGCGGTCGCGGACAGGCTGCGCGCAGCTGGGAGGCGTTCGACGCCATCCTGGATTCGCTGCGGAACCTGGAACCCGATGAGACCCTTTTGGTGCAATCCGGCAAGCCGGTGGTGATATTCAAAAGCCACACCGATGCGCCGCGCGTTTTGATCGCCAATTCCAACCTGGTGCCCCATTGGGCGACACAAGAGCATTTCGATGAACTGGCGGCCAAAGGGTTGATCATGTACGGTCAGATGACTGCGGGTTCGTGGATCTACATTGGAACGCAGGGTATCCTGCAGGGCACTTACGAGACACTGGGATCGCTGGCAAAGCAAAAAGGGTGGCCTTCGTTGCGCGGCAAATTCGTGCTCACCGCCGGGCTTGGCGGGATGGGCGGTGCACAACCCCTGGCGATCACGATGAACGAAGGGGTCGGATTGTGCGTCGAGGTCGATCCGGAACGCGCGCAGCGGCGGCGCGAGATCGGTTACGTGGATGTGGTGGTGGACACCCTGGAAGAGGCCATGACACTGGTGCAGGAATCCTGCGCGGATGAAAAACCGCTTTCCATTGGATTGATCGGCAACGCAGCAGAGATTTACCCGGAATTGGTGGTGCGCGGGGTGATCCCTGACGCGGTTACCGACCAAACCCCGGCGCACGATGTAATGAGCTATATCCCCGCAGGAATGAGCGTGGAGCAGGCCGATGAACTCAGAAAAAGTCAACCGCAGGAATATGCCAGGCGTTCCATCGACTCGATGTCGGATCATATCCGCGCCATGCTGGAATTTCAGAAGCGCGGGGCAGAGGTGTTCGATTACGGCAACAACCTGCGCCAGCGCGCATTCGATAACGGCGTAAAGGATGCATTCAATTTTCCCGGCTTTGTTCCGGCGTACATCCGCCCACTGTTCTGCGAGGGCAAGGGTCCTTTCCGCTGGGTGGCGCTTTCCGGCGATCCGGAGGATATCTACCGCACGGATGAAGCGGTAATGGAATTGTTTCCCAATGACGAACATCTGAAACGATGGTTGAAAATGGCGCGCGAAAGGATTCCCTTCCAGGGACTGCCATCGCGCATCTGCTGGCTGGGCTACGGTGAACGTGCCCGCGCCGGTTTAAAGTTCAATGAAATGGTGGCAAAGGGCATTGTTAAGGCGCCCATCGTCATCGGGCGCGACCACCTGGATGCGGGATCGGTGGCATCACCGAACCGCGAGACCGAGGGCATGCGCGACGGCACGGATGCGGTGAGCGACTGGCCGATCCTCAACGCGCTCATCAATACCGCGGGCGGCGCAACGTGGGTATCCTTCCATCACGGCGGGGGAGTGGGAATTGGATTCAGCCAGCACGCCGGCATGGTGATCGTGGCCGACGGTACGGCAGAGGCTGCCACACGCCTGGAACGCGTGCTCACCACAGACCCGGGAATGGGGGTGGTCAGGCATGCAGATGCCGGTTACCCTGAGGCAGTGGCTGCTGCGCGCCGTATGGGCATTAAAATGCCCATGCTTCCCAGGGAATAGAGCATGAAAAATCCCCGGCGCATCATCGGATTCATCCTGGCGATCATGGTTGGCGCGGCTGCCGGTTTGGTCTACGGCTGGTGGATCGAGCCTGCCGCAGCAGCGAACACCAGCCTGGAGAGCCTGCGCGGGGATTACAAGGCCGATTATGTGCTGATGGTGGCGGAAAATTACGCGGTCAAAGGCGATGCGGTGGAAGCCATTTACCAGCTCAAATCCATCAATCCCGCCGATCCGCTCTCGGCTGTGCAAGATGCCCTGGCAATGGCGCAAACCCTGGGGTACAGCAATTCTGAATTGCAGTTCATGGCGGAATTGGAGAAGGCTCTGACCCGGTTCAATATCGAGGGAGGCGAGCAGTGAGCGGCAACCGCGGTTCATGGTACCTGCTGACCGGAGGAGTGATCGGGATCCTGCTTGGGTTATTGATCTCACTGGTGCTGCTTCCGGTGGAGTATACCGATACCGAACCCTATTCGCTGCGGGAGAAAGACCGCGCCATATACCGCGAAATGATCGCGCAGGCTTACCTGGTGGAAGGCGATACGCCGCGCGCCATGGCGAGGCTGGCACTGCTGAAGGACCCCAACCCGGCAAATGCCCTGGTTGAACAAGCCCAATCCATGCTCGCGCAAGGCGGAGACGAAGCAAAGGCCAGGTCGCTTGCACTGCTGGCTGCGGCAATCAATCAACCATCGGTAAATATCACACCATTACCGGTGATCTTACCTACATTCACTGCGACCGCCCCGATACCAACGGAAACAACTGCCACACCCACAGTCATATTGGCGACCCGCACACCAATGGCCACCATCACCCCGCGACCGACGTTCACTCCTCAACCCACACAGGGAGCGCCTTTCACATTGATTAAACAAAGCGAAGTTTGCGATCCTGATCTCAAGGAACCCCTGATCCAAGTTTTTGTGGTGGATGCCTCCGAAATCCCGGTTCCCGGCGTCAAGATCGAGATCTCGCAGCCCAACAGCGGTGTGGAGAGTTTTTACACCGGCCTTTACCCTGAGATCAGCCGAGGGTACGCCGATTACTCCATGCTACCGGGAATGACCTACAACCTGCGCGTGGGAGAGGCCGGGCAGCTCGTGCTGAACCTGTCCATTCCCGCCTGCAAGGACGATAGCGGAACGTCATACCCCGGCTCAATCAGATTGGATTTCAAACAACCCGATTAAACAGGAACTCCGGCTCTGTGAAAGAAACGAGCCGGAGTTTTTTCTACCAAAAATTAATCAGGGCAATGGGTTTGAATTTGCCCAGTCGTTGCCCAGGTAAACCGTAATGTCGGCGGTACCGTTGGGATCGAACTTGTTGAAGATGCGCGAGTTGGGTACCTGCATGACGCTGGACAGATAAGCCAGGGCATAGGGGGTGGAGTTATGCACCATGATGGTGGTGTAGGTGTACGGTTCGTTCGAAGAACCGACGTTGACGATGTTCAACCCCTGGGATTTGAAATATTCAGCGGTGGATTCCGCGAGGCCGCCAATACCGGTGGCATTCAGAATTTCAACGCGCGCCGCCTCGGTTTTCGCCAGTTCGGTTGGGTCACCGGTGTTCAACGC
>DAOUGM010000150.1:0-33937 GCA_034428895.1 Anaerolineaceae bacterium | reverse complement strand
CTTCCAATCACCAGCATGAACTCGCCTTTTTTGCTTCCCACCTGTTTCAGAACTGTCCCCACCTCGCCGCGGAAGACGCACTCCGTGGGCAGTGTCAGATCGAAGGCGACCATCACCCACTGTCCCCGCCCGAAGACCTTTGCCACATCCTCCAACAAAGCCGCCAGGCGGTAGGGCGTATCCATCACCACCACCGGCATACGGTAACCGCGGTAGCGCGTCAATTCCCGGCGCCGCTGCTCGGCGTCGCGCGGCAGGAACCCGGCAAAGACAAAACGTTCGATCTTCGTGTCCAGCAGCGACAACGCCGCACCCAGCGAAGACGCTCCCGGCACCGGTGAAACCTCCACGCCGGAGCTGGAGGCGAGCTGAATGAGGTACGCACCCGGGTCCGAAAACACCGGCGTGCCGCAATCGGAGATCAGCGCCAGCGTTTCGCCATTCAGCAGCCGGGTGAGCAGTTCCGCTGCCTGCTCGGCTTCATTATGTTCATTAAGTAATACCAGTTCCTTGACGGAAATGCCCAGCTTCTTCAGCAGCGTGCTTCCCGGTTTAAATTCTTCGCACACCACCGCGTCCGCGATTTTCAATGTTTCGATGGCGCGCAGGGTGATGTCGCCCATGTTGCCGATCGGCGTGGCAACAATATACAATTTTCCACTTTTTTTATTCATGTGCTTCTCCTGCGCTGCCTGTTCTTTGTGATATAAACTGATTTTAACTGGTTTTCTCTCTTTCCGTAGTTCAACATGCCGCGAGGTTCAGTTTTATGATAGTATTCTGTAACATTACGCAAAACAGGCGGGCTGATGAAATTTTCAAGACTGACAAAGATATCCCTGCTGCTGGCGGGATTCTTCCTGCTCGATAAGATACTGGCGTTCGTTCGCCAGGTGCTCATCGCGCGCCAGTTCGGTCTTTCCGCCGAGCTGGATGCCTTCAACGTCGCCAACAACGTCCCCGATTTATTGTTTGCCTTGATCTCCGGTGGGGCGCTGGCGATTGCCTTCATTCCCGTGTTATCCGAAGTCCTCACCAAATCCGGGCAAAGATCCGCCTGGGATTTGTTCAGCCGTATCGCCAACCTGGCCTTCCTGGTCACGGTGGTGCTTGCCGTATTGGTCGCGCTTTTCGCCGCCCCCATGGTCAAAGCCGAGATCGGCATCGCCCCGGGTTTTACTGCCGATCAACAGCAATTGGTCATCCGTTTGATGCGCCTGAACCTCATCGCCACCATCATTTTCTCCATCAGCGGCCTGGTCATGGCCGGGTTGCAGGCCAACCAGCATTTCCTCCTGCCAGCCATGGCTCCGCTTTTCTACAACGTCGGGCAGATTTTCGGCGTTACCATCCTCTCCCCCGAACAGGGTTACACCATTGGATCGATCTCCTTGCCTGCCTACGGGCTGGGCGTGCAGGGGCTGGTCTACGGCGTGATCATTGGTGCCCTGCTCCACCTGGCAATCCAGGTTCCGGGGTTGGCAAAATATCATTTCCGCTGGATCCCGGGTATCGCGCTGCACAACGAAGATGTGAGAAAAGTGCTGCGCCTGATGGGTCCGCGCCTGCTGACCATGTTCTGCATCCAATTGATCTTCCTCATTCGCGATAACCTGGCCTCCCGCCTGGCAGCCGGCGCCGTGACCTCGCTCACCTACGGCTGGATGATCCAGCAGGTGCCTGAAACCCTCATCGGTACCGCCATCGGCACCGCGTTGCTGCCTACACTGTCTGAACACTTTGCCAGGGAGAACAGGCAGGCTTTCACCGAAACTGTGCAAAAGGCGGTCAGGGTGCTCCTTGCCCTCACGCTGCCAATAGCGGCTGTCCTTGCTTTTGGTTTGAAGCCTTTACTGGGGTTGGCTTTTAATTTCGGTGAGCAAGGAACAACGTTGTTGAATTGGGTCACTGCTGCTTTCATGCTGGGTTTGCTGGGTCACTCGCTCAAAGAGGTCAGCGCCCGGTCTTTCTACGCACGTCAGAACGCCTGGATTCCACTGATCACAGCGGCATCCAATGTGGTTTTGTACGTTCTGCTTGGCAGCGTTCTCTACCGCGTTCTGCGTGCCCCCGGTATTGCCCTTACCGATTCGATCGTCTTCACACTTGAGGCCGTTGCTTTGCTCATCCTCCTGGCGAAAAATGGCCGTATCCGCATATCACTGGGCTCCACCTGGGTGCGGGCCGCGCTGGCGATGGTCACTGCTGCACTCGTCACCTGGGGCAGTCTGCAACTCCTGACCGGCAAAGTACACATTATTCTGGCTGCAACCATCCCCATGCTGCTGGGATTTGGCGCCTCGCTTCCCTGGATCTGGCGTGAAATCAAACTTCTCGCCAGGTTGTGATTCCTCACTTTGTGATTTCACCCAAATCTTTACGGTATAATTGACGCCATGCCAAAGAAGAAACTCGAAGATACCACACCAATAAAATCTATCGCACCCGTTGATGAAACCAGGCCGGTACGGGTGAAACGTCCAACCAAAACGGCCAAAACCTCAGACGAAATCGTCGAAACGGTTCCTATCGTGCTCGTTCCTGAAGCTGCGCCTGAAGAAAGCCCTAAAAAGAAGGTCAGACGCGGAAAATGGATCTGGCTGGGCATCCTTGCCATGTTGCTGATCGCCGCAGCCGGCATCGGCTTGGGATATTATTCAGCCTTGCAGGCAAGACAGGCTGCTGAGATCGAGCAACGTCTTGATCTTGCCAACAAGCAATTTGCCCTTGCTCTGAACGATCAGGCGGCAGGCAATTTTGAATTGGCAAAACAGCGTTTTGAGTATATTTTACAAATCTACCCTGATTATCCCGATATCGACCAAAAACTGGTTGAAATTGGGGTTGCACTCGCCCAACATCAGGGGAATACCCAGCTTGTAACCCCGGTACCCGATGTTACTGCGCAACCCACTTTGGCAATTATTGTGCCGACCGTGGATACAAAATCGGTAAGCAGATTATTTACGCAGGCACAGGATCAATACCGTGCCGGTGATTGGAGCGGACTGTACACAACGGTCACCAGTCTGCGCGATATCGACCCGACCTATGAACCGGTCAAAGTGGATGGGTTCTACTACGTTGCTCTCCGCAACCGGGGTATAACCGATGTCCAGGCCGGAAATCTGGAAATCGGCCTGTATGATTTTGCGCTTGCCGAGGAAATTGCCCCGCTCGACGCCGATGCTGCAAATTATCGCTCCTGGGCGATCATGTATCTGAACGCAGGTTCATGGTGGTCGGTAAACTGGCAGAATGCTGTTGACCAGTTTGCCTCGTTATACAACTCGCTCCCCAATCTCATGGATAGTTCGGGGATCACCGTGACCGAACGCTATGCCCGCGCGTTGATCGGTTATGGTGACACTCTTCAGCAGGCTTACGAGTGGTGCAATGCCGTCCCACAATACGAAAAATCGCGTTCGATCTATCCGGTGCCAGGCATCAACGACATAATCACCAAAGCCGAGGAATATTGTGCCTCACCGCCCCCAACGCCAACACCCACGGTGGATCCTTACGCGCCCACACCAACACCCGAAGAATAAATCACATGAAAAAAGGCTGAAAAATTTCAGCCTTTTTTGTTCACCAGTTTTCCCATGAGGTCGTGGGTCAGTGCGCCGGTGATTTGTGCCGGCACAATCTTGCCAATTTCGGCGGGATCTTCCACGATCACCAGGCCGTCGATCTCTGGTGCATCGCGATACGATCTGCCCACACTGATCCCGTCCCCCTCACCCTCGATTAAAACATCCAGGGTCTTGCCAATCAAACGCTGGTTACGCTTGAGAGAGATGCTCTCTTGCAATTGCATGATCTCAGCCACGCGTTCTTCCTTCACCTCGCATGAAATTGGATCGCCCAGTGGTTCTGCGGTTGTCCCCAGTTCGAATGAATACGGAAACACACCCACGTGGTCGAATTCGATTTCGCGGATGAAATCCAGTAATGTTTGGAATTCCGCGTCCGTTTCTCCCGGGAAGCCGGTGATGAAGGTCGTCCGCAAAGCAAGGTCGGGGATGCGTTCGCGCATTTTTGTGATGGTCTTCTGCACCCAGTCCACGTCCGAAGGACGTTTCATGCGCTTGAGCATCGCCGGATGGGCGTGCTGCAGCGGCATATCCAGGTACGGCAGCAATTGGTTGGAAGAACTCATTACATCGATCAACCGGTCGCTTACAAAACCCGGGTAAGCGTACAATATCCGCACCCAGGGAATATATGGAATGGCGGGCAGCAGGCGTTCCAATAATGCAGCCAGTCCATCCTTGATCCCCAGGTCGGATCCATAATCAGTGGTATCCTGTGCGATCAGGTTCAATTCCCGGATCCCATTTTCCTGGAGCACTTCGGCTTCCTGAATGATGGTCTGCAATGGACGGCTTACCGGCGGTCCTTTGATCAATGGGATCGAGCAAAATGCGCACGACCTGCGGCAGCCGTCAGCGATCTTTAAGTATGCGCTTGTTCCCTGGATCGAGACCCGCAGTACTCCATGTTCATCACGCCCAATGGTCGCGGCTTCAGGCAAATGGTAACGGGGTGTTTGTGGGTCAGCCCGCAATTCCTGCACAAGTTCGAGTATGTCCATCCAGCGCCGCGTTCCGATGATTCCGTCGATCCCCTTCACGGATTCTATCAATTTTTCCCGATAGCGCTCTGTGAGACAGCCCGCGGCAATGAGCATCTGTCCAGCTTTTTTCGTAGATGCCAGTTCGTTTAATACATCGAGCGACTCCTGGCGGGCTTGTTGAATGAAACCGCAGGTGTTGACGATCAATATTTCTGCCGCCGAAGGTCTTTCGACGGCGTGGTATCCGTCTCGCTGCAGAATTGCCGCCATCGAATCCGAATCGACGCTATTCTTGGCACAGCCAAGTGAAGCAAGATAAAAAGTTTTATTTTTCATTGATTATTGGGTTACCGTCCGCGCCGGGGTGATGGTCGCTGTGGGTATTGTCGGTGTTGGCGATGCAGTTTGAGTCGGCTTGGCGGTCAATGTAGGCTGCTGTGTTCGAGTTGGCGTCGCGGTAAATCGCGGCGTCGGGATAACCATTTCCCGCGCTGTAAATTCAAGCGAAACTACTTCACCCAAAAAACCCAGTATGCCTTGATCCACCTGGTTGTAATAAACCTGCAATGCTGCGCCGTTCCCGGTCAACAGGGTGATCTTTATCTTGCCGGTGTATGTATACACATTACCTGGAATTACCCTGCCGGAAAATTCTTCCTTTCCGTCCACGGTAATTCTCATGTACGCCCGCTGATAAGCCACTACCACCAGTTGAATTGGTCCGGTTTGCGCTGACGTTAATGTCAACTGCAGGTTGACCGGCGGAGTGTCCGCCAATGGGGGTGTACCGGTTTGATCGACCATCGCGATCCCGGCGGTTCCCTCCTCCATTGTCGGTAACGGTGTCGCAATTCCCGTCGCTGCTTCGGATATCGGGCTGATTGTGGGTTCTGACGCTGGAAGGCTGGTGCGGATCACTTGTATTGCTCCCCAGACGATCAAGCCAAAGAGAACAATAAATACACTTCCTCCAATTAACAGATCGGGTGTCAGGAACTTCCGCCACCCGGTCAACGGTTCCTTTCCAATAACCGTGATCCCGGTCTTTCGAGTTTCCTCTTCCTCCTGGTGCCGTTCCTGCCTACGCTGCTGAAGACCTTCCGCGTAACGCATCTGCAGTGATTCGGCGTCCAGGTTCATGAAAGAAGCATAATTATTGAGCATCCCGCGACCCTGGACGGTGGAAGGAAGGTTATCGATCTGCCCATGTTCCAACGAGTAAACAAAGAATTCGCGAATTTTGATCTGCCGTTCGACGTCCCCGCGCGACAATCCCAGTGATTCGCGCTGTCCCTGGAGTTCCAGACCGATTTCCTCAAAAATAACCTGCGAATGCGGTTTATGTAAAGTTACAGTTGTTTTTTTAATTACCGCGTCATCAGCTTTACGCTTTCCGCTTTTCCTGGTTGGCACGCTCTGAGCGCGAGGCTCGGGTTTCTCGACTTCCACAGTTGCAGGAACCTGGTCGGAAATTTCCGTTGTGCCTTCCGGCGCTTCAGCAGACGGCTGGTTGGCCTTTTCAACCTCGTCGAAGACGCGCTGCGGATCCAGTCCCAGGAATGCGGCATACAACCTGCTGAATCCTCTGGCCTGGGATAACGAAGGAAGAAGATCAAGACGGTTTTCCTCGATCGCCTGGAGAAATTTAATGCGAATATTCGTTCCCTCGGCAATTTGCTCGAGGGTGATCTTCTTTTCTTCCCGTATGCGTTTCAGGTATTCGCCAACATTCATTGCTTAATCTTAACCCATTTTAAGAAAGACCGGCCTCCCAGCTCCAGGCTGATCCGGCCGGTCTACTTTACAAACCAGGTAACCGATTCCCTATTCGGCGCTCTCCGCAGTCGCTTCCGGATTTTCGGTTGTCGCTTCAGGTTCCTCAGCGGCTTCAACAACAGGCGTCTCTTCCTTCTTCGAAACCTTTTCCTTTTTGACGTCGACCTTTGACACTTCACCCTCACGGCTGACAACCACCTTGACCTTCGGGTTCAGATCGATGGTCAAACGGACGGTGGCCAGGTGTTCACCCAGAGTTCTGATCGGTTCGATCTCGACCTGGTGGCGTGACAATGTCGATCCCAGCTTTTTGTTCAACTCATCAATGATCATTTGGGTAGTGATGGATCCATACAGTTTACCGGTTTCACCCGCTTTACTGATGAACTGCAGCTCGATACCCTCAACCTGTTCAGCCAGTCCGCTCATTTCCTTGTTCAGGTTGGCGCGTTCGACCGCGGCCTTTTCACGGATTTTCTCAACGTTTTTCAACGCGCCGGGAGTCGCCAAAACGGCAAGTTCCTGGGGGATCAAAAAGTTGCGTCCGTAACCGTCAGCCACCTTTTTAACATCGCCGGCATGTCCCAGCTTATATACATCTTTCAACAACAATACTTTCATCTCAAGCCCTTTCTTCCAAAAAATTTCATGCGAAGGGTACAACGCATGTCGGCAAGGATTTTACCCTATTCGCAAAGAATGGTCAATCAACGGTTTTACAAACCTTGTTTCCAGTGCAAAATAAAATCAGTTTGAGCCTGTACCTCCGGGCTGGCACACCACCAGGTGGGCAGGTCCTTACGCAGTGTGGCAATGTAAGGAATCACTGAACTGGGCGGATGACCATGTCTCACCAGGTAACAGCCGACGATCGTCCCTGTTCTTCCGATTCCTGCAAGGCAGTGGACGTAGGAAATCCTACCCTCGACCACCGCCTGATCGATTTCATCCAGGACCGCCTGAACAGTTTGAACGGAAGGTACTCCAAGATCAGGGATGGGAAAATTTTTCCAATGAACCTCAAAACCGTAATCATCGGCTTCCTGATATAAAAGCGCAGAATATGGATAATGCGAATCGCCAGGCTGTGTTAGATCGATGAAAGCACGCACGCCGCACTTCAACAATGACTGGATGCGTTTCCTCGTATTTTCTTCCCCAAAAGCACCAGGGTATTCTCCGGCCATTACTTTTTCTGGTACGACCCAATATGAATCGGCGTAAGGTAAATCGCTCAATGTAGACATTTTTCACACCTTGTATAATGTTTTTGCATATCCATTATTTTACCGTAACGAATCAGCGGTAAAAGCGTCTTAACTAATGAAAGTGAATGATTCTGCAAAAGTGATCACGATTCTGAAAGCCCGGCAATTCGATGAAAAAACGCTTGCTGAGGTATACGACACCTATAGTGCGGGGTTGTATCGTTACGCCGTGCGCCTATTGGGTGATCAGCAATCCGCTGAAGATTGCGTATCAGAAACTTTTTTCAGGTTGTTAAGGATTTTACAAGAGCAAAGGGGCACTATCGATCATTTACAGTCTTATCTCTATCGGGTGGCACACAATTGGATAACGGACTATTATCGCCGGACAAAGAACATTATTGAGGAATCCGAAACGAGTGAGCAGGTTGCTTCCCTGGACACATCCACCCTTGACCGGGTGGAAAAAAACATCCGAACGAATGAAGTGCGCCAGGCGATTTTGTCCCTGCCAGTGGAACAGCAGCAGGTGATCGTCCTGAAATATCTTGAAGGCTGGCAAAACGAGGAAATTGCCCGCTTGTTGAACAAGAAAAACGGAGCAATTAGGGCTTTGACATTTCGAGCGCTCCGTACCCTTCGAAAGAAACTAAAAATCCCGGAGCAACAGGATGTTTTATAAACAAAAAGATCAATCAAAGGTACTATCCAAGTTACAAGAGTTGAAGGAGGTTCCTGCCAGAGATCCTCAAGCTGCGGAAAAAGGAAAAGCCAGGTTCCTTGCCCAGGCAAAAATGCTCAACAGATCCGCCGTAACATATCTGCCCGTCCAGCGTCATAGTAATTGGAAACAATCCTTATTTCAGGAGCGAAAAATGGGCACATTAATTACGATAATTATGGCGATCGGTCTGGTCTTTGGAGGATCAACTGCGACTGTCTTTGCCTCGCAGGATAGCGCCCCCAATGAGTTTCTCTACCCCGTTAAACTGATTTCAGAAGACGTTCAGCTTGGTCTTGTTCAGAAACCTCAATCCAAAGTTGAACTGGCGCTAGGCTACGCACTTGAAAGAATTGATGAAATCTCTGAATTAAGAGAGGCAGGGTTGATGCCGCCTGATGCGGTGTTTGCAAGGTTGGAAAACCAGATCAACCTGGCCATTCAGTATGCGTTATCGCTTCAGAACCAGGATAGAGATATGGCGCTCTTGCGGATCAAAGATCAATTGCAGGAGAGAGAAAGGTTGATGGATCAGGATCCGGAAGACCCCACACTTCTCAGAACCAGGACGATTCTTCAACAGCGAATCCATCTTGTTGAATCCGGTATTGCCAACCCGGAAGGTCTTTATAACGAATTGCGCTCTGGCTGGGAAAACATTCCCAATTCAGGTGAGAGCACTGGTACCGTACAGAACCAGCAGCAGCAGGACGGCATGTATATCACTCCGGGAGGTACCCAAAACCAATTTGGCGCTCCCACACAGGAGAATACGCCTGGACCCACACAGGGAACAGATACTGGGGGCAATTCCGCGCCTGAGAATACTCCTGGACCGACACAGGGACCAAACCCGGGAGGAAATCCCGGACAGCAAAATACCCCTCAATCTACCCAGGGTATTGGTACTGGAAGAGGCGGAAACTGATACCGTCAGTCCTTTGATGCCTGGAATACAAGAGTCGATTCAGGCTCTTGTATTTTTTTCGATATTTTCAGAATGAACAAATCGCTTCAGGTAGCGGATCAGCAAAATGAACAAACTAAATTGGAGGACGGCAATGATTATGGTGGAAAATTGTTCAAAATAAAACACCAGGGGGTTCACAATGGTCAACGTGACCAGCATATCGATTATCCCTGTCCACACCCCTCTCTTCTCCGCGTTTGCTGCGATCAGTATTGCGGCGATGATCGATATCGCTCCCATACCTCCTTCGATCATCACGCGCGCTTCAAACCAGGTCAGACCGCTTGCGTTTCGTACCAATCGATTGGAAATCAATTGATCGACAAACACCTGCAATTGGTCTGGACTTCGCGAAAGTAGCAGAAATCCAATGGGGGAGATCAGCGCCCATGTCCCCCATGCCAGTAAGCCGAGGATCAAAACCAATCGAAAGCGCTTCCGATTCAACCACTTTTTTTCAAATCTCAACCAGGCTGATCGGACCATGTCGTACACCGTCGGGTCATGCGGCACCACCCTTGCCCGGTTGGATTCCAGGTATTCTTTCAAACTCTGCGCCAGCTCGACCATTGCCTTGGTCTCGTTACTCTTGATCACATCGTCCAGTTGCACCATGATCTGCTCATATTCATCCGCAGAAAGATCACGATCCAATACCTCGTTAAATTGTTCCAGAATCCTGTACATCTTCGCACGGTTGGATAGTTTGCGCCGCTGCCTGATCAGAACGAATAGCAGGACTGTGAACAGAAAAAAGACATAGATGATCGGTGCAGCGGTCGGATGGAAATAATCATTGTTCTGAGTGATGAACTTCCCGACCTCATCAATAAAGAGTCCAATGCCCAAACCCGCAATTATCGCAGAAAGAGAAAATGCCCACTCATTGGATAAAATCAACGGCAGCAGAGCGGCAACAAATAGGAACAATCCGCCCCACAACACATGTGCAATATGGATCTCTCCGCTGCCAAGCTGCGGGTAACCGGTGATTTCCAAAAATAATCGCGTTCCGCTTACCGAAATGGCAAAGCTGATCAGTGTGATCAGCAGGTACTCCGCTGCCCGTCTGCGCTGCACCGGCGTGCGGTCTTTGAAAGGGTTCAATTTGTTCAAACGCTGAAAACGGTTTCCCATGTCCTTCCGATCAATACTTAAGGGTCGACCCGCCGATGAATTCCCTGATCACCGAGTCTGTAGGCACCAGCGATTCATCCTTCACCGGGGTGAGCCAAGACAGCAATTTTGCCACGCGCTCCGCCCTGGTAAAGGCGTCCTTACGCAAAGGATCGCTCTGATACTCCTCCATCCATTTTTGAAAATCCTGTTTCAACCGCGAAGCATAGATTGCCAGCTCGTACGGCATGGCCGAATTGATGATGAAATCGGTGGTGTTGATTTGGGGAATGATATTGCGCATTTCACTGGATCTCACGTAATGCCAGTGTTCAAGGGTCTGCCGTGGATCATAGGCACGGTGGGATGCATCGCGCAGCATGCGCCGGATCAGCCGGATATCCGTCCAGTGAACATATTCTCCATCATTGCCCTTCATTTGCAGCAGGGGTTCCAGGTATAACTTGAATTTTTTTGATTCCTCGATATCTTTGGTCATCGGTGGAAACAACCCGTGCAGTGAATCGATCAATATTACCTCGTTTTCACCCAGCCGCATGGGCGCCTTCTGCGGAATGCGGTGTCCTGTCTTGAAATCATAATACGGGATCATGACTTCCTCGCCTGCGATCAGCTGCTGCAAGTGTAAATTGATCAGCGGCAGGTCAAGCGCGTGTGGGGTTTCAAAGTCATAATCCCCAAACTCGTCCTTCGGGTGCATTTCCAGGTCGAAGAAATAATTATCCACATTCAACGTGACCAGTTTCATCCCCGCGTTTTTCAGCTTCTCCGCCACTTTGATCGTGGTCGTCGTCTTTCCTGAAGACGAAGGACCAGTGATAATGACAATCCTTAATTCGTCTTTGCGCGCCAGGATTCCCTTCACTGCATTTTCGATGTCCACGCAGTAAGCCGCCTCAGACTCCGTGATCACCTGTGAGAGTTCCCCCGTCTGGATGCGGTAATTCAACGCTTCGACCGAATTGAGATGGTGATCCACAGCCCAATCCAGCACGCGCCAAATCTTCGCCCAGGGAATATTTTCCGAGGGACGCGCAACCTGGGCTTCCTGCTGCTTTCGATGACGCGCGCGCTCGTCGCGATATAGAATATATGCCTTCGCCACACGGGCATGACCGTTTTCGATCAGCACTTTTTCCACCACGTCCTGGATCTCTTCGATATGCGGTGTGTAGTTGGGATCACTATTGCTTTCCAGGATCGCAACCACCTGTTGTGCCAGGTTCTCAGCCGTCTCGCGATCCCGCCCTCCCACTTCCACTGCAGCGCGGTAGATGGCATTGGTGATGCGTTCAGGGGTGAACGGAACGATCGCTCCGGTTCGCTTAATGACATACTTGATCTTTGTCATGGACCCTCCAATAAAACCTGGTGAAAATATTATACAAATAAAAACCGCTGATCTCTCAGCGGTTTCATCTCACGGGGTTGGGGTCGCCGTTCCTTCCGGAGGATTCTCAGCGGAGCCTTGGTTTGAATGCAAAGTTACCTCTCCGTTATAGGCAAAAAAGATATACCCGCTCACATGGTAGACCCCTTCCGGGCAGGCCTGGGTGTTGACCGCGTTGGTGATCAGTTCCTGCAGTACGGCCTGATCTGTTGATTGATCCTCGTGCGTCGGTCCAAGGCGGCAGGTGCCGGCAGTGGGTATCTGATCCTTGTGATCGATAATGTAATGCACAAAATAAGGAGAGGCGGTGATCCTTGGGATGGCATAAGGATTGAATCCCTCGCTGAAAAAGGATGGTGTGAACATCACGGAGTCCATGTTATATGCCTCGAGCACCGCTGCCACCGGTTTACCCTCAGGATTCTTGTAATTGAGCACCACGTTTTTTCCGCTCTGACTCTCCGGCCATTTTCCTTCAGGCAATGCGATCATGTTGTTGAGCTTTGGAATGATATCGTCACGCCCGGCTTCATGGAGGAATGCCCGCATGACCACATCGTTCTCAAAGAGTTGATCCTGGATGTCTGCATTATTCATTGAACTGAGGTTGGGGTGCCTAAGTGTATGGTTGTAGGCCTCGATGCCGTGATCAATCGCCCAGGCAATGGTATTGCCCAGCTTGATGCGCCATGACGGCGTGGTCCAGATGGCATTATCCGCCCCAAAGAATTGATCGCCGACTTGTTTCACGGCGTAGAATTTATCCCCATTGATCGCGAACATGGCTGCATGAAAACCAAAATCCGGGTGTTCCTGGTAAAAATTCCACAAGACGCCCAAACCGGAATACTTGGAAGGCACCCCGTCTTCCCCAATAAATAATTGATTGGCAAACCAGGCATCATCGAGGGTGATGATCAGCGGCTTGCGGCCGGGCGGGACTACGAACGTGCCGTTCACCCAACTTTCCAGCGATACCAGGCTGAATCCGTTCTCATAGAGTATCTCGAGTTCATTTCGGAATTCGCTCAATTGCATTTTCATCGCTGTTGTCACCCCGGCTTGATCGGGTATGAACTGGTGGTAGATCAAAATGGGGACCTGGAGTTCACCTGAAAAAACCGTTGCGTCTATATAAAATGGAACTTCGGTGGGTGTCGGCGTTGGCGGCGCTGGTGTGGCAGTAAAAGTGGGCGTGTTCGTTGCTGTGGCAGTGGGCATGAAGGATTGCACCACCGAACAGCCTGCTAGTATTGAAGCACATAACACACTGAGAATAGTAAATATTATTGGTTTATGGCTCATTTTTCCATGCTCTTGGATGTCATTGATCAGTCTGCGTCATTAAAGCCTGGGTAGCAAAATTGTCTGCTGATTTTGATATTTACCTTTGCGATCTGCATACGAGATTTCGCAAACCTCGTCCCCATCGAAGAACAACACCTGGGCGATCCCCTCATTGGCATAGATCTTTGCAGGTAACGGTGTGGTATTGGAGATTTCGAGTGTCACAAATCCTTCCCATTCCGGTTCAAATGGAGTCACGTTGACGATGATACCACAACGCGCGTATGTGCTCTTACCGACACAGATCGTGAGAATATTGCGCGGAATGCGGAAGTATTCCACAGTACGGGCCAGCGCAAACGAATTGGGGGGGATGATGCATACCTCGCCCTGAAAATCGACCATCGAGCGTGTATCGAAATTTTTGGGGTCAACGATCGCACTGTACACATTGGTAAAGATCTTAAACTCATCCGCCACCCGAATATCATAACCGTAAGAAGAGAGCCCGAAAGAAACCACTCCGTTGCGCACCTGGTTCTCAACGAATGGTTCGATCATCCGGTAATCCTTTGCCATTTTTCTGATCCAGCGGTCTGCCTTGATCCCCATGTCACCTCTCCAATTCCAACAGTATTGAATTACAATCCCGCGCGTTCCTGCAGGATTTTGCCGATCTTCTTTTCGATGGATTTGATCTCTTCAGTAAAACTTCGAATATCTTCAGATAGCATTCTTCCAGGAGATGGGTCTTTCAATCCCTTTAAATTGATCCTCACATTCAAACCGGCGCATTTAACCGCCGCTGCAGCCAGGTTGGCGGCTGAGGCTGCGTCGGATATGGCGTTGACATTCCCCAATTCTGCCGCCGTCACTGCCAAAGAAAGCACCTGCATTGCCAGACCGGCTGCATGGTGAGGGACCTGCGCGGCATGCAGAGTTGCCGATTCGATCGCCCGTTCGCGTGCCTGGATTTCTTCTTCCGTGTTCTTGGGAAGCCGTACCGCCTGTAGATATCCTTCGAAAGATGCGGCATCTTCCTCCACCGCTGAGGTCAATTCCTTGCGCAGTCCCTCTGCCTGTTCGATCATCTTCCACATTTGCCCTTCGACCTCGGCATATTTTTTCTTGCCGACTGTTACCCGTCCGACCATGGCCACCAGGCCGGCCGCCTCTGCTGCGGTGAACGCCGCTGCAGAACCTCCGCCCGGTGTGGGATCATCACTGGCAAGTCGGTCGAGAAAATTGTAAGTATTGGCTTGAACTGGGACTTCGTCTTGAGCTGCACTGTACAACCGGCTTTCAAGGATCTGTTCGGGATCAAATTCATCCAGTTGGGTATACCAGACCGCAGTATCCACCAATGCAGCTTGAGGGATCAACCCGACAAGTTCGCTGTGATGGATGCCCACTCCATAGCGTTGGGCTTCTCTTCTCACCATCTCGACCACCCGTGGAATAGGGGTCTTGGTGAAATTGGTCAGGTTCATTGAGACCTGCGCCAAACCTTCCACGAGCACACCCATCCCCTTGACGAAACGCAATCCTCCCGAGGAATTCCGCACTGCCTTGGCGATCTTTTGCGCGATGGCAATATCGGATGTGGTCAGATAGACATTGAAGGCGATCAGCGGCGCCCTTGCACCGATGACGGTTGCTCCCGCCGTGCCCAACTTTGCCGGTCCGAAATCCGGTCGGCGTTCCACCTGGGTTTCGATCTCCTCTTTGAGTCCCTCGAACTGACCCTTGCGGATGTTTTCCAGGTTTTGCCGTTCCGGTCTCGTCGCGGCTTCTTCATACAAGTAAACTGGGATACTCAGTTCTTCTCCCACCCGTTTGCCAAGTCGGCGTGCCAGTTCCACGCATTCGACCATGGTTACTTCGCTAATCGGAACGAAAGGTACCACATCCGTCGCCCCGATGCGCGGATGCGCGCCTGTATGCACGTTCAAGTCGATCAATTCCTGTGCCTTCTTGATCGATTGAAATGCAGCCTCTTCGATCGCGTCCGGTGTTCCCACCATAGTAACGACCGTTCGGTTATGATCGATATCAGAGTGCCGGTCCAACACACTTACTCCCGGTACAGCCAGGATCGCATTGATGATGGCATCCATGACTTCAGGCCGGCGTGCTTCCGAAAAATTGGGAATGCATTCGATTAATGGTCGCGACATATGATTCCTCGAAGTGTTTTGATGTTGTAATTATAATCGAGCGCTTAAGAAAATCCTCTCCATCATTGGGATGGGAGAATTCGTTGTACTGGACCTAGTGTTCCAATCCCTTGGCTTCATCCCACAGGGCATCCATTTCCTGCAGTGTCATTTTATGCAATTCTTTCCCCTCTGCCTTTGACCGTTCCTCCAGATAGGCAAATCGCCTGCGGAATTTTAAGTTGGTTTGTCGTAGTGCGGATTCGGCATCCACGTTGTACCAGCGCACCAGGTTGACCACAGCAAACAAAAGATCGCCCAGTTCCAGCGCCTGCTCTTTATCGGATCGGGCTTCCTTCACTTCCTGCAGCTCCTCCATCACCTTGGCTTCCACCGGGGCAATTTCCGGCCAATCGAAACCCACCCTTGCCGCTCGCTCCTGGATGACCTGCGCTTGTGAAAGCGCCGGAAGAATTGTGGGGATTCCATCCAGCAGCCCTTTCAATTCTTCGCCGCCATTTTCAGCACGTTCGATTTCCTTAAGCTTCTCCCAGTTCGTTACCACGTCCTTTTCATCTCTTACCATTACATCGCCAAACACGTGCGGATGTCGGGAAACGATTTTGTTATGGATGCCGGAAAACACATCCGCGATGGTAAATGTCCCATTCTCCGAGGCAATTTGTGCATGCAGGGCAATTTGCAGTAGCAGGTCACCCAGTTCTTCCTTGAGCCCGTTCAAATCCCCGCCGTCCAGGGTTTCGAGAGCTTCATAGGTTTCCTCGAGCAGGTACTGCCGCAGGCTGGCATGGGTTTGCTTGCGATCCCACGGGCACCCATCGGGCGCGCGCAGACGGGCAATCACGTCCATGAACTCTTCAAGCGAAGCGCCATTTGGATTGGCCGGGATGAATAACGCCTGTAAGTGTGTATGAATCACGCCAAGTTGGGATATTCGAATCTCGATCCATTCACGCTTTTCATCATGCTTCTCTGGAAGCGCGTAAATTCCCATATCAAGCGGATAACTCATTTGAAGCATCTTCTGTAGAACTTCAAGCGGAATCGCATCCCCTGAAATGTCGATCAAGGCGGGAATTCCCGGGGTGATCGGCAGGAAATGCTTCTCGGCAAGCACGCTCCCGGTGATCAATTGAACTCCATTATCGAAGGCGACTGGAAATTGTTCCGCCAGGCTTGCCGAATATTCACTGAATTTATTCAAATATTGTTTCTTGGATTCGGTCATGGCAACTCCAACTTAAAATCAAAGAGATGCATTCTCTCTTTGGCTGACCAGGACGACGAATTTTCATTCGATCTTCCCCGGTCAGCCATCGATGACTGCATCTCATATTTCCAGGATAAACCTGAAAACTAACGTTTCGTGTAAGTAGGTGCTTTGCGGGCTCTCTTGAGACCTGGTTTTTTGCGTTCCTTCACACGTGGGTCGCGGGTGAGATACCCACCCTTGCGCAGGAGCGCTATATTTTCCGCATTCAACTTCACCAGCGCACGGGCAAGACCCAACTGTACTGAATCCGTTTGACCGGTAACGCCGCCGCCGTTGACTGTAGCGGTAATGTCGAACGTCGCGCGATCCTGCTCCGCTGCGGTCAGGGGACCTAAAATGGCTTCCACATCACCGGTGCGCGGGAAGTATTCTTCCAGCGGGCGATCGTTGACGGTAAATTTACCAGTTCCGCTCATCAAACGTACGCGGGCTGTGCTTTCCTTGCGGCGACCAACACCTTCATAATATTGAACCGACATATTTCCCTTGCTCCTTTATGCCACCGGTTTTGGGTTTTGTGCAGCATGCGGATGCTCGCTGCCTGCATAGACCTTTAAACGCTTCAGAAGCGCGCGGCCCATGCGGTTGTGCGGGAGCATCCCCCAAACCGCTGAAACGATCACACGATCAGGATGGTTTTGCATCTGATCCTTCAAATTTACAGTCCTTAATCCACCTGGGTAATTGGAGTGTTTGTAATAGTTCTTTTCTTCCAGGCGTTTGGGGGTGATCTCCAGTTTTGACGCATTGATCACAACCACCGCGTCACCCATATCCACACCGGGTGTGAATGTAGGTTTGTGTTTTCCAAGCAGGTAGCCGGCAATTTGAGTCGCCAAGCGGCCAATTCCTTGACCGGTGGCATCCACCAGCAGCCATTCTGGTTCCTGTTTTCCTTTTAGGACGTAAGTCTTGTCCACCATATCTTCTCCATCAGCAAAGTATTACCTAAGCCAGATCTTCCAAATTTCCATTATCCTCGACTTGATTTCGACGACTCCCATCGTATGAGACATGTGCAAGTACTAAGCCCTGCGCCGGAGCAATCCCGGGTTTCAGCCTAATCTGGGAATTCAAGCCTCTCTCGATTTCGGAAAGGCTTAACCTTCCGCGTGCGTGGCTGACCTGAACATAAACCAGTCGTCTGACCATATGATAAAGAAAGGCATTCGCTTCGATCTCATATCGCCAACCGTTCTGTGTTTTTTCCCAGCGACTGGTGCTCACTTCTCGAATGGTGGAACTGCCTGGTTTCATAGCCCGGCCAAAAGCGGAAAAGTCGTGCCTGCCGCTGAATAATTCTGCAGCATTGTTCAGGTCACTTCCCTTCAGTTCAGGCCAAACCCGCCAGGCGAATCTCTCCAATAAGGGATGTCTCTCTGAAAGTTGATAGATCGTGTACTGGTACGTGCGGCTCGAAGCATCATAACGGGGGTGGAAGTCAGCTTCAGCCTTTGATACCTTGAGAACCGATACATCCTCAGGGAGTCTCGCATTCAACGCCTTGAGTAGATTGGCAGATGAGTGGTGCCAATCCAATGAGAAGGAAACGACCTGACCTGAAGCATGAACACCGCTATCGGTGCGCCCGGCAAAAAGCAAGGCCGGTTCGTTCCAGCCTAGTTCAGTGAGCGCCTTTTCAAACACTCCCTGAACAGTGCGTTCCTTTCCCTGGCGTTGAAAACCGGAGAAATTTGTTCCGTCGTAAGCGAGGATAAGTTGGTAAAGAGCCATTCCGATCCGTCCAAGTCAGGCCGGATGGATTATTCTTCGACGAGCTCGATCAGTACCATTTCAGCGGAATCGCCGAAACGCGGTCCAATCTTCAGAATTCGAGTATATCCGCCGTTACGGTTTTCAAAACGGGGAGCGATCTCGTCGAACAATTTTTTAACCAGTGTGGCATCTCCGATGCGGGCAGCTGCCAGGCGGCGTGCATGCACTTTTTCGGCATCCGTTCCCTTGCCGCTGCGGCGCGCCAGGGTGATCAGTTTCTCAGTTTCACCGCGGATAAACATTGCTTTTGCGCGGGTAGTCTGAATCCGCTCATGAGTCAATAATTGCTTAACCATTGTTCGGCGTAAACCTAAACGGGCATCTTTTTGACGACCTAATTTATAACCAGCGATTTGATGACGCATATCTTCCTACTCCACATCTTTTTCGTCTTGCATGAAGCCTTTTTCTTTCATCTTGTCACGCAGCTCGTCCAGGCTTTTTTCGCCAAAGTTGCGTATGGACATTACGGCTTCTTCGCCTTTATCCAACAGCTCGAGCACATCCCCGACGGTTCGGATCCCGGTCCGTTTGAGGGAATTGAATACGCGCACAGAAAGATCGAGGTTTTCGATCGGTGTTTCCACTGCTTCGCTAGTCAAATGACTTCCGGCGATTTCCTTTTCAGGTCCCATCAGTACGGTCTCATCGCTGACGCCCGAGATCAGGCGTAAGTGATCGATGATGATCTTGGATGAGGATCCAAGCGCCTTTTCAGGGGAGATCGTTCCATCGCTCCAGATTTCAAGCACAAGACGGTCATAGTTTGTGCTGTGACCGACGCGTGCTGAACCTACTGAAAAGTTCACGCGTTTTACCGGGCTGTAGATGGCATCCACCGGCAACTCTCCGATCGGAAGTTTTCCGCTTCGATCGGTGGCTGGCGAGTAACCGCGACCGCGGTCGACGGTAAAATCAATATCCAGGCGTGTTTTGGCATCATCGACGGTAAAGAGATAGAGGTCAGGATTCACGATCTCCACCTCGGCAGGAGCCTGGATATCGGCTGCTGTGACTACACCTTCGCCGCGGACATCCAGGTGCATGTGAGCCACATCACCTTCATGTAAAATCATACGGATTTGCTTGATCTGAAGAATGACCTGGATGACGTCTTCTCGAACGCCAGGAATATCAGCGAATTCATGGGTAACGTCAGAGATCCGAATGGATGAAATTGCAGCTCCGTCCAGGGAAGAAAGGAGCACCCGGCGCAAAGCGTTGCCCAGGGTATCTCCAAATCCTCTTTCGAGCGGGCTGATAACGAATTTCCCATAGTTACGGGCTTCATCTTCCCGCTCAACCTTGGGTGTAACCATATTATTTAGAGCGCACACAATTTACCCCTTTCCGATTCAAAAACGAATCCTCTCATCGGGTCATCGAACCTTAGCGTGAGTAGTACTCAACGATCAATTGTTCGTTCAGGCTGCCGTCGATCTCTGATCGTTCAGGGAGCCTTAATACTCGACCGGAAAGTTTCTTAAGATCTCTATCCATCCATACAGCGCAAAGCCGCTTCTCAGCCAGATCACCCAGTTCTTTGAAATAAGTGAGTTTCTGAGAATTTTCGACAACTTCCACCGTGTCACCCGGTTTGACGATCAATGAGGGGATATCTGCACGGCGGCCATTCACGGTAAAGTGACCATGATTGACAAGTTGGCGTGCCTGGGCACGGTTTTCAGCGAATCCCAGACGATATACAACATTATCCAAACGGGATTCAAGTGTCTGTAGCAGGTTGAGACCCGGCAGACCGCGCTTGCTTTCAGCGATCGTGAAATAGCGCCGGAATGGGCGTTCCATCATGCCGTAAACACGACGTGCGCGCTGTTTGGCACGCAACTGGCGCGCGTAGTCAGATTCACGATCCGACCGACCCTGACGGGTGCGTCCATGCTGCCCAGGGGCAAAGTTCCTCTGCTTATCCATCGCGCATTTCGGCGAGTAGCAGCGGCTGCCCTTCAAGAATAATTTTTCACCTTCACGCCGGCAAATTCTGCATACCGGACCAGTATATTTAGCCATAGGTTTCCTTCTCCTGTATTACACGCGGCGTTTTTTCGGAGGCCGGCAGCCGTTGTGGGGCACCGGTGTGATGTCAGTAATGGAGCGAACTTTAAGCCCCAATGATTGAACAGCACGAATTGCTGATTCACGTCCAGGTCCGGGTCCTTTGATAATCATATCCACTTCCTGGACTCCCATATTTTGCGCCGATTTGATCGCCTGTTCAGCGGCCAAACGGGCAGCAAATGGAGTGCTCTTGCGAGAGCCTTTAAATCCCGCCGATCCGGCACTGCCCCAGCAAAGAGCGTTGCCCTGCTGGTCGGTCACGGTCACAATCGTATTATTGAACGATGCAAAAATGTGAACCTGAGCCGACGACAGAGTGCGTTTGGTCTTGCGGGTGGTGCTGGTACGGCGCGTTGAGCGTACGTTTTGAGCCATAATTCCTCGTTAAACCTCTTGATTCAAGATCCGTAAGTTCATCCGGTATTTCCATTGACCAGGTTGCCGCGGGGGAGAAGGTACCCCACCTGATCAGCAAAATCGCCAGATTACTTCTTTGCTGCTCCACGACGGCGTCCGCGACCGGCCACGGTCTTCTTGGGACCCTTGGCAGTACGGGAGTTCGTGCGTGTGCGCTGCCCGCGTGCAGGTAAATTGCGGCGGTGCCGCATCCCGCGATAGCAGCCAATTTCGATCAGGCGTTTGATATTCATCTGCACTTCTCGGCGCAGATCGCCTTCAACTTTGTAATTTTTGGAAATGTACTCACGCAGAGCAGCTACTTCCGCTTCCGTTAAATCCTTTACCCGGGTATCCGGATTGACTTGCGTGGATTTAATGATATTGGCCGCTCGTGTTGGACCAATCCCAAAAATGTAGGTCAGACCTACTTCGATCCGCTTATTTCGCGGAAGATCAACACCTTCAATTCTCGCCATATGTCCTTACCCCTGTCGCTGTTTATGCTTTGGGTTTTCGCAGATGACATACAAAATACCACTGCGTTTTACAATCTTGCACTTCGCACAACGTTTGCGAATGGATGGTGATACTTTCATTACGAACTCCTTAACACAGCTTTAATCCGAAGTTATGATTTTACTACTACTTCCACTTTCCGTCCAGAACAGTCCCGTCTCCCTGCGTAGTCAGGATCAGCGGACCGTTATCTGTAATTGCTACGGTATGTTCGAAGTGGGCTGTCAATGAACCATCCGCAGATGATACAGTCCACTGGTCTGGCAACACGCGGGTGGCGGGAGTGCCAACCAGTAGCATCGGCTCAAGCGCAATGGTCATTCCAACCCGTAGCAGAAGTCCTCTGCCCGCTACACCGTAATTGGGAAGTTGCGGACCCTCGTGCATGGCACGTCCGACCCCATGTCCAGTGTATTCGCGGGTGACAAAGAAACCCCGGCTTTCAGCATAGTTTTGAATGGCAGCAGAAACATCGCCAAGATGATTTCCAGCCACCATTTTTTCGATCCCGGCAAATAATGCGCCTTCGGTCGCCTGCACCAATCGATGGGCTGTTGGTGAAACTTCGCCGACCTCTGCAGTAAATGCCGCATCTCCCACAAATCCTTCATAGATCGTTCCGCAATCCACCGAAACGATATCCCCTTCCTTCAGCTTACGCTTTCCTGGAATTCCATGCACCATTTCGTAATTTACGCTTACATTGGTGCTGGCAGGATAAGGATAAGGACCTGGATAACCCTTGAAAGGACTGATACAACCATATTTTCGCAGCACTTCTTCAGCGGCTGCATTTAGATCTCCAGTGGTCACTCCCGGGCGGACGAGTGCGCGCGCAGCAGCCAATGCTTCGGCATTGATCCTGCCTGCCTCGCGCATGGTCGCAATTTCCAGGGGAGTTTTGATGGTGATCTGTCTATCCCACGACATTCTTTATTTTGCCTTGTCAATCGCGGTCAGCAATTCTTTTGCGACCTCTTCGATGGGTTTTGTGCCATCGACTTCAACCAGTAAACCGTTTTTCCGGTAATAATCGATCAGGGGTAACGTTTGTTCCGTATAGACCTTGATGCGGTTCTTTACCGTCTCTGCTTTGTCATCATCGCGTTGGTACAATTCAGAGCCGTCCAGGTCGCAAATCCCGCTCACAGATGGAGGATTGAACTTTTCATGGAAAACATGACCATTCAAGCGGCAAGTCCAGCGACCGCTCAAGCGTTCGATCAGGATTTCAGCTGGAACCGATATGTAAGGAACAATGTTCACCGTGCTATTAAAATCTTTTAACATTTCTGCCAGGGCGTCTGCTTGTGCTGGAGTGCGTGGAAATCCATCCAGCAACGCCCCGTTCTTGCAATCATGCCTGCCCAGGCGCTCGCGTACCATAGCAATGGTCACATCGTCGGGGACAAGCTCTCCCCGGCCCATGAAGGTCTGTGCAAGTTTTCCGAGATCGGTTTGTTGCTTCAGGTTTTCCCTGAAAAGATCACCGGACGATACGTGCACCAGATCATACTTTTCAGCAATGATCTGTGCCTGGGTACCTTTGCCAGCACCTGGAGGTCCGAGAAGAACGATATATTTCGCCATATTATCCCTTGATAATGCTTTCGTCGTAACCGTGAACCTTCAGTTCGGTTTCGATGATCGTAAAGGTATCTCTCACGACGCCCACAACGATCAGCAAGCCTGCCGCTGAGATGATGAAAGCAGAAGACCGCGAGATTGGCAGGATGGCGCCAATGATATAGGGTAAGACTGCCACAAAACCCAGGAAGAATGCACCCGGGAAGGTGATGCGGCGCTGAACCTTGGTTAGGTACTTTTGAGTCGGTCCACCACGTACAACGCCCGGGATCTGCGCACCCTGCTTCTTGAGCGTATCGCCGTAGTTCTGCTGTGTGAAAAGCACATCAGTATAGAAGAAGGTGAACGCCACCACCAGGATGAAGAAAATCACCGGGTAGAACCATCCACTACCGCTGAACAGCTTGTATACAGAGACCCAGAAACCTTCCGTCTTTCCGCCGATGAAATAACTCGCAATCAACGCCGGGAAGGACAGGAATGTCTGCGCAAAGATCAACGGGATCATGCCTGCCATGTTGACCATCAGCGGTAAATTGCTTCTGACCGGCATGGACATGCGGTTTCCAACACGGCGACCCGGGAACAGTACCGGCACGTTGCGCCTTCCTTGCTGCACGTAAACGATGGCAAAGATGATCAATGCCAACAATGCCAAGATCACAAGCAGAACCCACCATCCGTTTTCCTTATCCGCAAGGATGGAAATCAGGTTGGTCGGGATTCGCGAAATAATGCCCGCGAAGATGATCAAAGAAAGACCCTGGTTGGGAATGCCGAACTCTGATATGAGCTGCCCGAGCCAGATGCCGAACATTGTTCCCGCCACCATGCTGACCAGCAGCGTGAGTGTCGGAAGCAACGAAGGGCCTGTAAACCCAAACGCGGTTGTCAGCACATTTCGATCAGGAACCATGGAATTGAAGATGTTTACCTGCCCGATCGCGGATAAGAATGCCATCGGTATGGTCAGCATCGTGGTCCATTTTTCCATGAGTGATCGCCCTTCGCGCGGGTTGTCTTTCAACCTTCGATCAAGAGCAGGGATGATGGGCACCAGAAGTTGAATGATAATCTGTGCGGTGATGTAAGGATATACACCCATCGCCAGTATCGAAAAATTGGAGATGGTTCCACCGGATAGCAGATCCAGCAGGTTGAACAAAGATGCACCTGGACCTCCCATTTCTGAGATGGAACGAATCACCTCGCGGTTGATCCCTGGAACAGGAATATTTGCCGCCAAGCGGTAGATCACCAGCAACAAGAGGGTTATTAAAAGCTTCTTACGGATGTCCTGAGACGTCCACAAGTAGCGCCAGGCTGATCGCTTCATTCGTTACTCCTTAGGTTACGGTCAGGCGACCAATTCGACCGTGCCGCCTGCTGCTTCGATCTTTTCCCGGGCTGATTTTGTGATGCGTTGCACTTTTACGGTCAACGCAACTTTTACCTCGCCGCGTCCAAGAATTGCCACGGGGTTACCGGGTTTATGGAGCATTTTCGCCTCGATCAATGATTCTTTCGATACAACGCTTCCTTTTTGGAAACGTTCCAGCTGATCGAGGTTGATAATGTTAAATTCGACCTGATTGGGTGGTGTGAATCCCTCACCGCGAATAAACGGCAATCGGCGGTAGAACGGAAGATTGCCACCCTGGCGGTACAGGTTACCGCCGGACCCTGCGCGTGAGCCCTGGCCTTTGGTCCCGCGGCCTGAGGTCTTACCCTGACCGGCGGAAATGCCATGCCCTTTGCGCTTTGGTTCTTTTTTAGCGCCTTCATTTGGCATGAGATCGTGTAGTTTCATTGCACTTCCTGCTCTTCCACTTTTACAAGATGGTTGACTTTCATCAACATGCCACGCAGCACAGGTGAATCCACCTGTTCCACGCTCTGGTTCAAATGGTGAAGACCCAACGCGCGTACAGTGGCTTTGTGTTTTTCAGAATAGCCGATCACACTTTTTACCAGTGTGATGCGGAGTTTTTTCATTGCTTCCTTTTTCTTAGGCATTCTTCCTCCGTTCCCAGTAAGGAACCAGATCCTTGACCGGTTTTCCACGGCGGGCTGCTTCAGTTTCCGGAGATTTCAACTGACCGAGTGCATCGAAGGTGGCTTTCACCACATTCAAAACGTTGGCGCTGCCAAGCGATTTTGTCAATATATCGCGCACCCCGGCGACTTCCAACACTGCGCGAACGCCGCCTGCGGCGATAACGCCCGTACCGGCGGAAGCAGGTTTGAGCAGAACCACGGCTCCAGCCGTGCGGCCAACCACTTCGTGGGGGATCGTCGTGTTGGTCAACACGACCTGGCGGATATTCTTATGAGCACGCTCTGTCGCTTTGCGCATCGCATCCGGAACTGCATTGGCTTTACCAATGCCGATGCCGATCTTGCCGTGATTGTCTCCAACCACCACAGTCACGCGAAACTGAAAACGTCGGCCGCCTTTGACAACTTTGGCAACGCGGGCAATTTCGATGACGCGTTCGTCATATTGCATTTCTAACGGTTGATATTCCATCATTTCCATAAATAAGGCCCTCTATCTTCTCTTGGTTGCCTAAAAATCAAGGCCAGCTTCACGGGCTGCATCAGCCAGCGCCTTTACACGGCCGCTGAAACGGAAACCACCTCGGTCAAAGATCACCTGGTTGATTCCTTTGCTCTTGGCTCGTTTTGCCACAAGCTCACCCACCAGGCGGGCCTGTTCCGATTTCTTGAGGTTTTCCACCTTGCCGCGAAGTTCATGATCGATCGAGGAAGCCGATGCCAGTGTGACACCTGCATTGTCATCGATCACCTGGGCGTAGATTTCCGCCAGGCTGCGAAAGACGCTCAGGCGGGGGCGCAGTTCGGTACCGCTGATCGTCTTGCGAACGCGGCGGTGCCTGCGAATTCTTGCTTCAGTGCGATTATTTTTTGCCATATGCCTTCACCTACCTTACGCCTTTGCCTTGCCGGCTTTTCCGGCTTTGCGGCGGATGATTTGACCTTTGTAACGAATTCCCTTGCCCAGGTAGGGTTCGGGGGGACGAATCTTGATGATATCCGCGGCAAGTTGACCGATCACTTCGTTATCCTTACCATTGATCTTTACCAGGTGGGTCTTGTTGTCAATCTCAAACGACACACCGGCTGGCGGATCGATAACAAAGGGATGTGAGTAACCAACATACAATACCAGTTTGGGTCCGTCAAGTTCCACGCGGTAACCAACACCGTCAACTTCCAGCTCGATGGTAAAGCCGGTGGAAACTCCATAGACCATATTGTGCAGCAAGGCGCGCGTCGTGCCGTGCAGTGCACGCACATTCGCATCCTCAGAACTGCGCGCGACAACCAGAACGCCATCGTCCTTCGTGATCTTGATCAGGGGTGAAAATTCACGTTTCAGTTCACCCTTGGGTCCTTTTACGGTCACTGTTGAACCATTAACCTCAACCTGAACCGTTTCAGGGATAGTGATGGGTAATTTTCCTATACGAGACACGTTTTCAATCCTCCTTTATCCAATGGGTTACCAGACCTTGCAGAGGACTTCTCCGCCAATACCTAACTGGCGGGCTCTCTGACCGGTCATTACACCCTTTGGGGTGGACAGGATTGCAACACCCATCCCTGCCAAAACCCAGGGGATTTCTTGTTTTTGGGTATAAATACGGCGACCAGGTCGGCTGATCCTTTCAAGACCAGTGATGACTGGCGTGCGTTGGCGGCGTTCTCCGACATATTTGATCTTGACGCGCAGCGTCATAATGCCAGGCTTTTCGCTTTCAACCACTTCATATCCTTCGATGAATCCTTCCTCTTTCAAGATGCGGGCAATTTCCGCCTTGATCTTGGAGTGAGGCATGGCAACCACGGATTGGCTGGCCATGACGCCATTCCGGATACGGGTCAACATATCAGCAATTGGATCATTAACACTCATGTTTCTTCCTCCGAATTGGCATTACCAGGATGACTTGGTTACGCCGGGGACTTCACCTTCGAGAGCGAGCTCCCTGAAACAAATACGGCACAAGCCGAACCGTCGTAAATAACCACGCGGGCGTCCGCAGCGCTTGCAGCGGTTGCGTACCTGGGTGGGATATTTCCGCCTTAATTCACGATATTCCATGCATTTCTTAGCCATACTAATCCTTCCTGAAGGGCATGCCAAGCATCTGCAGAAGTGCCGCAGCCTGATCATCAGATGGTGCGGAAGTTACGATGGTAATTTCCATACCACGAACTTTGTCCACTTTGTCGTACTCGATCTCAGGGAATATGATCTGTTCCCGAAGTCCAAGCGTATAGTTCCCGCGCCCGTCGAACGATTCACTCGACACGCCGCGAAAATCACGTACGCGTGGAAGCACGATATTCATCAAGCGGTCCAAGAAAGCCCACATTTTGTCACCGCGCAGGGTAACAGCAGTGCCAATCGCGCGTCCTTCGCGCAGTTTGAAGTTGGCGATGCTTTTACGTGCTTTGGTAATGACCGGTTTCTGTCCAGTGATGGCGCCCAGGTCTTGGACTGCTGCATCCAGAGCCTTGGGGTTGTCCATCGCTTCACCCAAGCCGATATTGATGACAACCTTTTTGACCTGGGGGATCTCCATCACGTTCTTCAGTCCTAGGGACTTCATTAGCGCCGGTGAGATTTCTTTTGTATAACGTTCTTTCAATACATTCATCAAAACACTCTCCCAAACGGCTTATTCATCGATCAGTGACGAACATTCCTTGCATTGACGTTTTGTTTTATCGTTCTCGCGCACCAGTGCCACACGTGTGGGTTTGTTGCATTTCTTGCAGACAACCATTACGTTGGAAATGCTGATCGGTGCTTCAAAACGCACAATACCAGGATTGACCGTACGACCTTGTGATTGAACCTGCCGTTGGTGTTTGGTGCGCATATTGATGCCTTGCACAACCACACGTTCTTCAGCCGGCAGCACTTTAATTACTTCACCGCGTTTGCCCTTATCTTCCAAGAGCCCGCTGATGACTTCTACCTGATCGCCTTTGCGAATTTTTACCTTCATTTCATCGCTCCTATATCTCTGGCTAGATCACTTCAGGAGCCAGAGAGATGATCTTCATGAACCCTTTTTCGCGTAATTCGCGGGCCACAGGTCCGAAGATACGCGTACCCTTCGGGTTCTGACCATCCACATCAAGGATCACAGCCGCATTGTCATCAAAGCGGATCGTGGAACCATCTTCACGACGCCATTCTTTGGAAGCCCGCACGATGACAGCCTTGACGACTTCGCTCTTCTTCACCGACCCCTGGGGGGCGGCGGACTTCACGGTCGCGACAACAATATCGCCTACTCCACCATACCGCCGGGTGGAACCACCAGTGACATGCATCACCAGAATTTCCCGCGCGCCGGTGTTGTCGGCAACTTTTAATCGAGTCTCATGCTGGATCATTCTGCAGTCTCCTCAACCACGTCCAGTGTTTTTTCCTCACGCTTGACAATCGACTGGACCATCCAGGTTTTTTCCCGGGAAATCGGAGCGCATTCGACTATGACAACTTTGTCACCGATCGCACAGCCAAGTTCATCATGTGCTTTGACAGCATGCTTGGCATGAACGACTTTTCGATAAAGGGGATGGCGATAGCTTCTGGCAATCTCAACCACCACGGTCTTCATCATCTTGTTACTGGTTACAACACCAGTCAAACGCCGTCGTTGATTCATTTTCCACCTTCCAAATTCTTCCCTAGCTCGCGTTCTCGCAATATGGTTTCGAATAATGCGATCTGCCGTCGGGTGGCCTTTAACCGGCTGGTGTCCGTCAATTGTCCGGTGACCACCTGGAAACGGAAGTTCATCAACTCATTGTGAGCATCTGCAAGTTTGGTCTTGATTTCCTCAGTGGATAATAAACGGATCTCTGAAGTTTTCATACACTCTCTCCCGCACCCTGGTTGCGTGCAATAACTTTGGTTTTGATCGAGAATTTATATGAAGCCTGGTTCAGGGCCTCAATTGCTTCTTCGTGTTCCAAACCACTGACCTCGAACATAATTCTTCCCGGTTTCACCACTGCCACGTAGTATTCCACGCCGCCTTTACCCTTACCCATACGGGTTTCAGGTGGACGGTGGGTATACGGCTTGTCAGGGAAGATCCGGATCCATACTTTTCCAGCGCGTTTCATTCGATGCACGATGGCACGACGAGCGGCTTCGATTTGACGGGCAGTCACCCAACCCGGCTCAAGAGCCTGGAGGGCATATTCGCCTGATGTCATTTCTGCGCCGCGCAGGGCTTTGCCTGTCATGCGACCGCGCATTGTTTTACGCCATTTAACACGTTTTGGCATCAACATAGCTGCTACCTCTTTCGAATTACCGGGGCATGAGCCCAGTTAGAGTCTATTCACTAACGTATACACCTTCGGTGGATTCAACTTTCTCTTCCATGCCGGAGATGACTTCACCTTTATAAATCCAAACCTTTACCCCGAT
Organism: Anaerolineaceae bacterium; assembly: GCA_034428895.1. Taxonomy (GTDB): domain Bacteria; phylum Chloroflexota; class Anaerolineae; order Anaerolineales; family Anaerolineaceae; genus UBA6107. Next base: position 4,578 of record DAOUGM010000150.1, on the reverse strand, counting down.
GCGTCCGTATGTGGTCAGGGCTTCAGCGCGGGCAAAATCGATGTTCGCACGCAGAGTCTGCAAGGGAACGCGTCCATCACGCAGCCACACAATGCGAGCCATTTCAGCACCGCTCAAACGGCCGGACACAGAAACCTTGATACCTTCTGCTCCCTGGCGCATTGCCTGCTGCAGTGCCCGTTTCATGGCACGTCGATAGCTGACACGGCGTTCGATTTGTCCGGCGATATTCTTGGCAACCAAATAAGCATCGCAATCTGGAGCTTTGATCTCTTTGATCTCGAGATCGATCTTCTTGCCAGTCAATGCTTCGAGTTCGGTGCGGATCTTCTTTACAGAATCACCTTTACGACCGATTAAAATCCCAGGTTTGGCAGTATGCACCACAACCTTGACTTTTCCCGGAAAGCGCTCGATCTCAACCTTGGAAATGCCCGCTTTATCGCCTTCTTTTTGGATCATCCGGCGGATGACAATATCCTGATGAAGTTGCGCACGGTAATCTGATCCCTCAGCGAACCAGCGGCCTTCCCAAGGTTGGTTGATTCCAAGACGAAAACCAATTGGATGTACTTTTCGACCCATAATTTCTCCTGGTGTCCTTTTCATGCGGGCGCAGAAGAATTTCTGCCGCCCTGCTTGAATTTATCCTTTCTCGCGCAGCACAACCGTGATGTGAGAGAAACGCCTTAACAACGGTTTGAAGCGACCGCGTGCGCCAAAACGACGCCACTTGCGGGTGGGCGCTTCATCGGCTGTGATCTTGTAAATTACAAGATCATCACGGCTGACACCGAAATTTTCTTCGGCGTTTGCCACTGCAGATGCAAGCAGTTTACCAACGTGACGGGCTGCCACCTTGTTAGTGAACTTCAAGGTTGTCAGCGCTTCCACTGCCGGTTTACCGCGTACGAGGTCAACCACCAGGCGGGTTTTTTGAGCCGATACACCGCAATTCTTTAATTCAGCACGAATTTCGGTCGCCATGGTTAGTTCGCTCCCGTGGATTTTTCTGACATATGGCCACGGAAATGACGCGTGGGAGCAAATTCACCCAGGCGATGTCCGACCATGTTTTCAGTGATGTAAATGGGCACATGACGGCGGCCGTCATGCACAGCAATGGTATGACCCACCATCTGCGGGAAGATCGTGCTCGCGCGGCTCCATGTGCGAACAACCTTCTTTTCACTGCGGGTATTCATTGCTTCAATTTTCTTTAGTAATTTCGGGTCAACGAAAGGCCCTTTTTTTAGCGATCTAGACATATTCTCGTCCCTTCTTCTCGGTTAAGATCTATCGCTCGTCTTACCGATTGCCGGAGTTCCGGCGGCGAACAATGTACTGGTCGGTCTTCTTATTCCGGCGAGTGCGATAGCCACGGGTGGGTTTACCCCACGGGCTTTTCGGTCCGGACATACCAGCAGGCTGACGGCCTTCACCACCACCATGCGGATGGTCGCGCGGGCTCATCGCAGTTCCGCGGACGGTCGGCCTCACGCCCAAATGACGTTTGCGGCCGGCTTTACCAAGTTTGATATTGCTGTGATCGGAATTGCCAACCTGGCCGATCGTTGCATAGCATTTCTGCCGCACCAATCGAACTTCACCGGATGGCATGCGGATCTGGGCAAAATCACCTTCCTTGGCAACCAACTGGGCGCTGGTTCCGGCGGATCTTACCAATTGACCGCCCTTCCCTTCCTTCAGTTCGATGTTATGTACCATCGTACCGATGGGAATATTGGAAAGCGGCAAGCTGTTGCCTGGGCGGATTTCAGCGGCTGGACCTGATAATACAGTGTCATCGACTTTCAAACCGATCGGAGCAATAATGTACCGTTTTTCGCCATCGGCGTAAACAAGAAGTGCCAGGCGGGCGGTGCGGTTGGGATCATATTCGATTGCCGAAACACGGGCAGGAATGTTGGCCTTATCGCGTTTGAAATCAATAATGCGGATAAACTGGCGTTGTCCGCCGCCCTGATGGCGTACGGTCACACGTCCGTAATTGTTACGGCCGGCGCGTGCTTTTCGCAGCACGACCAACGATCGTTCCGGAGTATCCTTTGTGATTTCCTCAAAGCTGTAGCCGGTCATTCCTCGGCGGCTTGGGGTTGTTGGTTTATAGATCTTGATAGCCATTACTCTACCCCTTCAAAAATAGGGATTCGATCTTCGGGGATTAGCGTAACCACTGCTTTTTTGTAAGCGGGGTTGCTGATCAACAAGCGGCGGCTGCGTGCTCTGCGTGTTCGTTTCGCCGGTGCGTTGATGATATTCACCCGTACGACGGTAACATCAAATAATTTTTCGACCGCATCCTTCACCAGGGTCCGGTTGGCATCATTGGCTACCTCAAAAACATACTGGTGAAGCTTGGTGACCATGTAATTGGATTTTTCGGTCACGATCGGGCGGCGGAGTACGTCATAAATTGTGCTCATCTTATTCTCCTACCTATCCCAGGTTAGCCTTGATGAGGTCAAGTGCTGCAAGGGGCAGAACAAGCTTATCGAAGACCATGAGATCGCGAATATTGATGTAATTCGCGTTTAATACTTTTGCATCTGGGATGTTATTGGTGGAGCGAACGACACCTTCATATGTTTCATTTGAAGGGATCAGTAATAAAGCACTCGCGTCTCCAACCAGAACGTTCAAAGCGCCGGCCATAACACGGGTTTTTGGCTCGCTCACTTTGAGTTCATCGACAACCACGATCATTGATTCAGAGGCTTTTACCGAAAGCGCGGAACGCAGTGCTGCCTGCCGCATTTTCTTCGGCATCGACTGAACATATGAACGCATGTGCGGAGTGTGGATCTTGCCGCCACCTTTCCACTGCGCTGAGCGCGTGGATCCTTGACGGGCGCGTCCGGTACCTTTTTGGCGCCAGGGCTTTCGTCCTCCTCCCGCTACATCACTTTTGACCTTGGTTTCATGAGTTCCCAGGCGAGCGTTCGCCATCTGTTGCACGAACGCCTGATGCATCAAATCTACGTTAATAGGGGCTTCGAAGATCGCGGCTGGCAAATCAACCTTGCTGACCTTCTTACCTTCCATGTTCAAGACTTCAACTTCCATTGTCATTAGCTCCCTTAGTCCAGGTAAACGGTTCCACGAATCGTCGGACTATGCTTTCCGAGATTCTTTGATAACAACAAGGCCGCCGCGTGCACCAGGTACGGAGCCGTTAACACCGATCACGTTTCGTTCGGTGTCTACCAAGACAACTTTTAGGTTCTGTGCGGTTACAGCGTCATTGCCCATATGACCAGCTCCGCGCGCACCTTTGAATACACGACCAGGGGTTGTGGTTGAAGAACGTGAACCGGGGGCGCGTAAACGGTCAGACTGACCGTGCGTCTTCGGTCCGCCCCGGAAATGGTAGCGTTTCACACCACCGGCAAAACCCTTACCCTTGCTTAGGCCGGAAACATCCACCTTCTCACCAATCGCGAATAGGCTGACGTCAATCTTGTCGCCTTCGGCAACCTGGATCTCTTTTGCACGAAATTCACGTATGTATTTGAGAGGGGGTAAATTGTTTCGTTTAAGATGGCCTAATTCACCACCGGTCAAACGTTTCGGTTTGACCTCTTCGAAACCCAGTTGAACCGCAGAATAACCTTCATTCTGCGTGCTTCTGATCTGGGTAACGAAACACGGCCCAGCTTCGATAAGCGTAACGGGGTGAGCCGCGCCATTTTCATCGAAAATCTGGGTCATGCCGATTTTCTTGCCGATCAGCCCTTTAAACATCTCAGTTGTTCTCCTTCAAGTATTTGGTAGAGACTGTCAGCCTGGGCTTGGCTGCATCATCCCTGTACAATTCAGTTAGCTGTCTGCTGCGGCACTATCGTATATTGTCTCGTGCGCTCACAAAACCGCTCTTGAACTGCCAATTTTCGGGCTTTCGCCCAAAACCTAAGCATTATACCGCATTTTGCGATATCTGCCAGGGTATTGGTAAATTTTTAAGGTGATCTACCGTGTAAAGAAACGAATTCGCGGTAAGCTGTTTAGATCTTGATCTCAATGTCGACGCCGGCGGGCATATTCAACCGCATGAGCATATCGATGGTCTTCGAGTCTGGATCTAGAACGTCGATTAGACGGTTGTGAGTTCGGATCTCGAAATGCTCGTGAGAATCCTTATCAATGAATGAGGAGCGTCGAACGGTAAATCGCTCCACACGGGTTGGCAATGGAACAGGTCCCACTACCTGGGCACCACTGCGTTCCGCGGTCTCGACGATCCGTTTTGCCGACTGGTCGAGAACGCGATGATCAAATGCTTTCAAGCGAATCCGAATTTTTTGTTTTGCCATCTCATCTACCTATGCAATGATTTTAGTGATCACACCGGCGCCAACCGTCAGACCACCTTCACGAATCGCGAACTTTGAACCCTGCTCCAACGCCACCGGGATGATCAGATCGCATTCCATGGCAACATCATCGCCCGGCATGACCATCTCAACACCTTCCGGCAGTTTGATCGATCCCGTTACATCCATCGTGCGGATATAGAACTGCGGGCGATAGCCGCTGAAGAACGGCTTGTGTCGTCCG
>DAOUGM010000149.1:0-6437 GCA_034428895.1 Anaerolineaceae bacterium | reverse complement strand
AACGGCATCGACAACCCGGGTCCGGATGACATCCCGACCATCGAGGCGGATTCCAATCTCAAGCTTTACCCGCGCCTCGGCTTCAACATCTTCTACATCGGGTTCAACAACACCATGCCTCCGTTCGACGATCAGAATGTGCGCCTGGCATTTGCCTATGCCATCGACCGCCAGAGGATCGTGGACCAGTACTACGCGGTGGGATCGACTGTCTCCGACAGCTTTGTTCCTTCCTTCGTGAAACCTGGTGCCAGCCCCAACATCCCCTGGTACAGTTATGATCCAGCCAAAGCCAAGGAACTGCTGAAGGCAGCTGGATACTCCGTCACCGAATAAATCAATCTGTTCGTAGATCTGGATGGGGTTGGTTTTTCCAACCCCATCCAGTAACCAACATCTTGCGAGAACTATCATGCCTCAATTCATCGGCCGCCGCCTCTTGCTGTTATTACCTGTGTTGCTGGGTGTAGTCCTGGTGACCTTTGTGATCGTGCGCCTCATCCCTGGTGATCCCTGCCGGACGATGCTGGGCGAACGCGCCACTCCCGCAAAGTGTGAAGAATTCTTGACACGCTACGGTTTAAACGACAACATACTCGTGCAATTTGGTCGTTACCTGGAAAACCTGGGCAGAGGCGATCTGGGAAATTCCATCCGCTTCACGCGCCCTGTAATGGATCTGCTTGCCGAACGTTTGCCCATGACGCTGGAATTGACTTTGCTGGCCATGCTTTTTTCCACGGTGGTGGGCGTGCTGCTGGGAGTCATCTCGGCGCTTAAACGCAATACCATCGTCGATACCATCACCATGATCATTGCCAATATCGGGGTCTCCATGCCAGTGTTCTGGTTGGGACTGGTGCTTGCCTATGTGTTTGCACTGCTGCTCAAGGGTACCCCGTTCGCCCTTCCACCCTCTGGACGTTTTACCGCCGGTGTGGCTTTGCAGGACCTGGATGTATTCTGGGGTCTTGCTGCTGCCCCTACAGGACTAAAGAAATTCATTATTGACCTGATGTCCAACACGGTACTGGTCAATGTCATTATCACCGGAGACTGGCACGTTTTCTGGGATTCGCTGAAGCATCTCATCCTGCCGGCGGTGGCGGTGGGAACCATTCCCATGTCGATCATTGCCCGTATGACGCGCTCCAGCCTGCTCGAGGTGGTCGGTCTGGATTACATCCGCACCGCGCGCGCCAAGGGCATGGTCGAACGCAGGGTCATCCGCAAACACGCCATGCGCAATGCCATGATCCCCATCGTGACCATCATCGGCATTGAAACCGGCGCGCTGCTCTCGGGTGCGGTATTGACCGAGACCGTGTTCGCCCTACCGGGTATGGGCACCGCCCTGGTTCAAGCGATTCTTGCGCGCGATTATCCCGTGGTGCAGGGTTTTGTACTGGTCATTGGACTCATTTTTGTTATCGTCAATCTAGTCGTTGATTTGTCGTATGCGTATCTCGACCCGCGCATACGGCTGGAATAATGGAGACGCCATGGAAGAAACTTTATCCGAAATAGCCAGCGAATCCACAAGCCAGCGAAAAAGCCCCTTCCGTGAAGCCATGCGCCACTTGTGGCGCCACAGCTCGGGGCGGGCTGGAATCATCATCCTTTCGCTCCTGGTGTTGATCGCTATTTTTGCCCCGCTGATCGCGCCGTACGATCCGACCCAGCTTTTGAAAGACCAGAAACGCCGTGAACCGCCCTGCATCCATCTTTTGGGCTGCCCTGCCGAAAAACAACAGCACATCTTCGGCATCGACGGCAACAGCCGCGACCTGTTTTCCAGGGTGATCTACGGCTCGCGTTTGTCGCTGCAGGTCGGCTTGGCGACGATGGCGTTTGCCATCGTCATCGGCACCATCATCGGCGCCGTGGCTGCTTACGCGGGCGGGATCGTGGATAACGTCATCATGCGTCTGATGGACATCCTGATGGCGTTCCCCAGCCTGCTGCTGGCGATCGCCATTGTTTCCGTGCTGGGAATGGGGTTGATCAACGCCCTGCTTGCCATCGGCATCGTCTCCATCCCGCGTTTCGCCAGGCTGGTGCGTTCCACCGTGCTCTCGGTGAAGGAGCTGGATTATGTGCAGGCGGCGCACGCCTTGGGCGCATCGCCCATGCACGTGCTTTTCAAGCGCATACTGCCCAACGCCATCACCCCCTTGATCGTACAGGGCACGCTGGGCATCGCCACCGCCATCCTGGACGCCGCGGCGCTTTCCTTCCTTGGACTTGGCGCCGAACCTCCGCGTCCGGAATGGGGGCTGATGCTCGGCGAGGAGAAGAACAGCATCTTCAGCGCCCCGCACCTGGTCATCTTCCCCGGTCTTGCCATCATGCTCACCGTCCTCAGCTTCAACCTGCTCGGCGACGGCTTGCGCGACGCGCTGGATCCACGGCTGACGCGGGCGGGCAAATAACCTCAATTGCACCCCAAAGGGTTCGGTCGATTCCGAACCCTTTTTTAATTTAATGTTGGAAAAACGCATTCAGTGTGTATACTTGAAGGGAAGGAGGTGCGACCATGAAAGGAAATCCAAAAGTTATCGATTGTTTGAATTCTCTTTTAAGCGACGAATTGACCGCCATCAGCCAGTATATGGTGCATGCCGAAATGTGCGCCAACTGGGGATACAAGGAATTGGCGGAACATACCGAAAAGCGCGCCATCGAGGAGATGAAGCACGCCGAGAAACATATTGCGCGCATCCTCTTCCTGGAAGGACGACCCATCGTCAGCCAGCTGGGCAAGATCAGCATTGGATCGGATGTGCAGATTCAATTAAACAACGACCATACCGCAGAAGAAGGAGCGATCAAGGCGTACAACGAAGGAATTAAACTATGCACTGAAATGGCGGATAACGGCACGCGTGAGATGCTCGAAGACATCCTGGTCGACGAGGAGGAGCACATCGACTGGATCGAAGCCCAATTGGATCAAATCTCACAAATGGGACTCCAGCTTTACCTGGTGGAGCAAGTGGGGTAGAACCTGGAAGCGGTTTCGCGGATTCAGCAGTAAAAAATCGACACGAAATTTACGAAAATCACGAAAATTCGCTTTTCGTGATTTTTGTATCTATGTATTAAGTACAAACTCCCGCAACCTAAACACCAGACTCCGGGAGTCATTTCCTTCGTTTTTACCGCCTCAACCAGTAGAAGAAGCCTTTCAGGCTGATGGCGTACACGCGGTAGGGTTTGGGGCCCACGAAGACGTCGCCGCCGAGAAAGACCGTGGGGGTGCCGTAGAAATTGGTGCCGCGGATCTCTTCCAGCTGCTGCTGGACGACGGTCTCGGTCTGCGGGTCGTTCACGCAGGCGTCCAGTGTGGGCATATCCAACCCCAGCCTGGTCAGTGAATCTTCGATGAATTGCTGATTTTCGAGGTTGCCCTTGTCGGTGCTGAAGAGCAGGTCGTTCATCTGCCAGTATTTTGCCGGGTCCTGCCGGTAGGCGCAGTAGCCCACCTGGTTGAGGTAATCCGAGTTCAGTTTGACGGGATATTCCAGGTAGACCATGTTCGCGTTGTAGCGTTCCGCCAGGCGGGTAATCAATGGATAGGTCTTGCGCGAATAGTCGCAGGAGTAGCAGCCGATGAATATGATGCGGTTGGACATCTCCGGATTCAGCGTTGGGAATGTATCCAGTTCCACGCCCTCGAGGGTGAGGTCGTTGATGGTCTTGGGTTTCACCGAGCAGGTTTCATCCAGGCTGGAAACCTCGTTGTTGGCGCCGCTGGGGTCGAAAACGCAAAAAGCCTCGGAATTAAGACCGTTGCACGACCCGGTGGTGTAGAACAGCACCAGCCCGCGCACTGCGAAAACAGACGCCGCCAGAAAGATGACAAAGAACATCCAGGCCAGGACCTCGAAGCGTTTGCTGATGAACGCGGCCAGTTTCTCGGAGCGCATGATCACCTTGCCGAGGATCTTGGCTTTCACTTTTTCGTCGAACCCGGTGTTGCAGGGTCGGAAGGTCACGCGGCGAAACACGCAGTCCAGGGCTTCCTTCGCCAACCGGCGGTTGGCTGCGCTGAAAATTCCCAGGATGGACAGAACAACAAAGGCAACAATGCAAAACATGGGTTAGAGAACCTTTCTGACCTTGTGCAGGTTGTCGACCAGGAGCTGAACCTCATCGAGCGTGTTGTAAAAATACACCGAAGCGCGCACTGACCCGATTATGTTGCGCGAGTGGAACCAGGAATGTACGCAATGCTGACCGGAGCGCAGCATGATGCCTTGCATCTGGTCGAGCATTAGCGCGATGCGGTGAGAATCGATGCCGTCGATGGTAAAGGTGACGATCCCTCCGCGCAGGGCGGCATCCGCCGGACCGAAGATGCGCAGGCCGGGAATATCGCGTATGCCGGCGGTGATTGCCTGGTTGAGTTCCAATTCATGTTTCTGGATGGCGCTGAATCCGATCTTGTGCAGGTACTCCACTGCCGCCCCCAGGCCGAGGATGCCGGCGTAATCCTGCAGACCGGCTTCGAACTTTTCGGGCGGCGGCAGGAATTCAGCCGAATCGTAGGTGGAACTGGCCACAGTATCCCCGCCCACCAGGAAAGGCTCCATTTGTTCGAGGAGTTTGTATTTTGCGTAGAGAACGCCGGTGCCGGAAGGACCGAGCATCTTATGCCCGGAGAAAGCCGCGAAATCCGCGTCCAGCGCGCGCACGTTGATCTGCTGGTGCGGGGCAGACTGGGCGGCGTCCAGCAGCACCAGCGAGCCGTTCTTGTGTGCCAGTCGGATGATCTCAGCAGCCGGGATGCTCACGCCGTCCAGGTTGGAGGTCATGCCCAGCGCAACCAGGTGCACGTTCTTATCCAGCATGCGCGCGAACGACGGCAGATCGAAGGTGCCGTCGGGCAGGGTGGGGATGATCTGGAGTAAAGTGCCCTTCTGCCGCGTCAACTTCTGCCAGGGGATGAGGTTGGAATTATGTTCCTTGTCGGAAACCAGCACCACGTCGCCGGCGGTGAATGGGAAAGCGTTGGCCACCAGGTTGATGCCTTCGGTGGTGTTGCGCGTAAAGACGATCTCTTCCTTGCGCGCGGCGTTGAGGAAGTGCGCCAGCGTGCCGCGCACCTCGTCGCAGGATTCGGTAACCTGTGCCGCCAGGTGGTGCATGCTCCTGCCGCTGCACGCGGCGAGTTTTTGATAATATGCATTGACGGCGTCGATGACCGCCTGCGGGCGCAGGCTCTGGCAGGCAGTATCGAAGTAGATCATCCTTGGTTCGTTCAGGATGGGAAAATCGCGGCGAATTTTACTGATGTCCATTAAAATCGGTGTCCTGTTCACATCGCAAGATTGGCGCTTTTTGCACGAAATAATGCGCGAATTATATCACCTGGCATTGTCGTGCAGCGCATCAACCGGCCAGGCTGACCCCGATGAGCTTGCCGATGCCGAAGGTGACGCCCGCAGCCAGCAGGCCAAAAAGCACCATACGGAATCCTGAATAAAGGATCGAACGCCCGGTGAAGAGCGTGATCACCGCCCCCAGCAGGAAGAGCCCCACGGCGCTCAAGCCGATGCTGATGAACACCGCCGTCATGCCGTTGGCGAAGATGAAGGGAGCCACCGGAAGAATGGCGCCCGCGGCGAACAAAAAGAACGATGTGATGGCCGCTTCCCATGCCGAGCCGCCCAGTTCCTTGGGGTCGATGCCCAGCTCTTCGCGCGCCAGCGTTTCGAGCGCGGTCTCCTTGTTGGCCAGCATTTGACCGGCCAGGCTGCGCGCGTTCTCGCGCGTCAACCCGCGCGATTCGTAGATCAGAGCCAGTTCCTCGGCTTCCTCCTCGGGCGCGGTTTCGATCTCCTCTTTTTCCGTCTCGATCTGGTGCGTGTACAGTTCGCGCGAGGATTGCACGGAGAGCCATTCGCCCAGCGCCATGGAGATGGCGCCCGCCAGCAGACCTGCCACACCGGCGATCAACACGCCCTTGCCTGCCAGGGTTGCCCCCGCCACGCCCATCACCAGGCTGAGGTTCGAGACCAGCCCGTCATTGGCGCCCAGCACCGCAGCCCGCAGGGCGTTGCCTCCGGTCGAGCGGTGACGCCCTTCCAGCTGCGCCAGCACGCTGCCTTCGATGCCGCCGCGCACGCTGCCGGTGATCATGGTCAAGAGGCGCGCGTGCGATTGCTCCTGGCTGCGCATGCCCATGGCGTTTTCCATGCGCGCGTAATCGGCGGACCCGGTCTGCTCCATGTTTTGGATGGCGGGCAGGATCATCTGCGGACCGAAGCGTTTTCCCAGCCGCACCAGCGTGCGCGTGCGCCAGGAGGGTTTGTATTCCTTCAAGGCGATCCCCGCATCCTTTGCGCGTTCCTGCCATTTTTCTGCGTGGTGCAGTTCGGTTTTGGCGATGCGCCGGTACACCTCGGCAATGCGGGGGTCTTTCTCCACCTCGG
>DAOUGM010000148.1:0-11504 GCA_034428895.1 Anaerolineaceae bacterium | reverse complement strand
GCTGAAATTTACCAGCTCGATCCCCAGGCGATGATCCTGCATTCACAATTCGGGACCAAGGGTCGTGAGGAATTGGATGCCCTCATCCATGAATGGTCGGTCAGCAAAAAAGGCGACCCCGGTTATGCCTGCCTGCTGCGGGACAGCGCAGGTAACATCCTGATCACATCCGGATGGAAACATCCGATGGTCAACCTGATCAACGAGGACTGCCGCGCGCGAATGGCAGAAAGGAACATCAACGAATTCCTGCAATCCGGGCTAAACGCTGCGGGAAAACCGATCTATACCGGCATCTACTGGGATTTGCTATTTGGCAAGATTTCCTGGCTGGGTGATGACATCGACAGCAACCTGGATGGAATCCCGGATACCGAAGATGATCTGAATGAGGAATACAAACGAAGTGTGATCGACTACTTGCGGCAGGTGAGGTTGGGGCTTCCACAAGCCCAACTGATGGGAAATGAAGCACCGATCGAATATGCCACGTTGATCAATGGCCGGTTGTTTGAATGGCAAATCCCTGCCCTGCTGGATGGATTGGAATTGAACTCCTGGGAAGAGATCATCGAGGAGTACCAGCAGTGGGCAGTATCGGGTGTGGAACCCCGCACCACGATCATCGAGAATGCCCCCGAGCAAATTCTAATCGACAAATTTGGCACAGCGCAGGTAAATGAAATGCCTTTGGCCCTGGTGAAAGAAGCAGAAACTTCCTACCAACGGATGCGCTTTGGACTGGTAAGCGCATTAATGAGCGATGGTTATTATTCCTTCGACCTGGGAAAGACGGCTCACGGTCAATTCTGGTGGTATGACGAGTATGGTAGGAGGTTTGATGATACATCGTCACCAACCCTTCCTCCGCAAGGTTATCTTGGACAGCCTGTGGGTGATCCCCATACACTGAAATCCAGCATCGAATCCAAGGAAGTAACGACCATGCGGGATGTGATCAGAGACCTGGTCACATCTCCTGAGGAAGATGTGGAAAGCACACAGGTATGGGCGAGAAAATTCGAGCATGGCATCGTGATTGCCAATCCAACCAATACGCTTAGGTCGGTAATATTGGACCGGGAATACTGCCGATTGAATGGTGCTCAAGCCCCTCTTTCAGAAGTTCGAGTTGAAGATAACGAAGCCGAGCATTCTGGGGGGTGGCGATCGATGGATGCCAATTTTGATCAATTTGCTGAAACGGTGCTTTCCATCTCGATGGTTAAGGGTGCCGCAGTCGTCTATCGGCCTGAATTGTATTTCAGTGGAAATTATGAGGTGCTGGCGTGGATCTCACCGGAACCGGACCAGGCTCGAGAGGTGGAGTACGAGATTGCATATAGCGGTGGAACCACAACGGTTACCATCGACCAGTCTGCGGGCGAACCGGGATGGAGGTCGCTGGGGGTCTATCCCTTCGAAAAAGGAAACCATCAGGAGGTAAAAGTGTATTCCTCACTTGCCGGTACGGTTGTCGCAGACGCGGTCAAGTGGGTAAGCCTTGCCCGCTTCAATGATGGAAGCCGGTCGGATGCATTGCTGATTGAAGCGCACGACGGGATCATCCTGGTAGATTGCGGGATAAATGAGGGAAATGAATAATGGCTTATGTTAATGAACATCCCATGTTGGTGGAATTGGTCGGAGTGGCCGGTTCGGGGAAATCCACACTGCGCAACATGCTTAAGGAAATGAACCCCCAGATCGATAGGGTTGCTCCTCCCCCGAAAAGGGATTATGTGATACCCGTCCTGAAAGTGTACTATCGATGGCTGCCGCTTTATTTGAGCAGTTACTCGAAAACGCGCTGGTTCACCACCAAGGAAATCAAGATCTTATGCTATCTGGACTACTGGCTGCCGTATCTCAGGCGCTGTGCGGTGGAAAGAGACATGGTGGTCTTACTCGATCCGGGTTCGATTTTCTGGCTGACAGCGTTGAAAACATTTGGCCCCGAATTGACCAAAGACCCAAAATTCCAGACCTGGTGGGAGACGATGCGGAAAAAATGGATGAGTGCCGTCGATATTTTTGTATGGCTCGATGCACCGACTGAATTGCTGATCCAACGGGTTCTAGACCGTGAGGAATGGCATGAAAGCAAATTGATGACTTATGATGAAACCAAGGAGAGTTTCGATCTTTACCGCAAGGGATACGGCGAATTGATTGGCCAGATTTCCAAACGACGGAAAAACCATGTTCTACGATTCCAAACCGATCGGACCTCCTCCGAAGAGATCTTTAACCAGGTCAGGGAATTATTGGAGGAAGGGCAGGAAGGCGGCAATGGATAAATCGGTGACCCTGGAGGATCTACGTAAGCCCCGCAAAAAAATCCCGGCCATTTCGGTCGCCGGAGAGCGCGAGGACCTTATTGCTTCCCTGTGCCGGGAGTTGAACCAATCCGGCGTCCGTTATTGCCATTGGAAAAGCAATGCGAACATAGAGAAATCGTTACGGGGAGAAGGTGATCTGGATTTGCTCATTCACCGTCAGGATATTCAGATCTTCAACCGCATAATGATGACGCTGGGATTCAAAGAGGCCGAGGTTCCAAAAGGACGGGAAATCCCAGGGATTCGCGATTATTACGGCTATGATCCCGGTTTGAAAGATCTTGTACATGTGCATGCCCACTTTCAGCTTACGGTGGGTCACGACGCGACCAAAAAGATCCATCTGAATATCGAAGAAGATTATCTGAACTCGGTCTCTTTGAAAGGGGGGATCAAAGTCCCTGCGGTGGAATTCGAGTACATCCTTTTGGTCATCCGCATGGCATTAAAACATCTGACCTGGGACTCCTGGCTTCGTATGGAATCCCATCTTGGCAGGAACGAGAGATATGAACTTTCCTGGTTGAAAGGACAGATTTCATCTGAAGAATTGGAAAGAAAACTTATCTCAAGTTTTCCCACCTTGAAAATGGTTGATTTTTACCGGTGCGCAGATCTTCTCAATGGTGAAAGGATGGGTATCCTGCAGGTTGCTGCCGGTCAACGTATCGCAGATCAGTTGAGCGATTATTCTCGCATGAGTCCCTGGGTGAGCCGGTGGCGTGAATTTTTCTACCGCGTTGAGGAAGCATACAGACGAAGGATCAGCAGAAGGATACCGAAAAAAACATTCACCGATGGCGGTTTGTTCATCGCGGTCGTCGGTGGTGACGGTTCTGGAAAAACTACCCTGGTCTCGTCACTGTACCCCTGGTTGGGCAAGGAATTTGAAACCCTGCGCGTTCACCTGGGAAAACCAAAATGGTCGATGCTGACGATCCTTGTGCGGGGATTTCTCAAGATATTTCGACTGGCGGGATCGCAGCCTTTTTTGGAAGCGCCCCTGGTCTATACCGACGATCAGGAAAAGATCAGGTTTCCAGGTTATCCGTGGGCAATTCGAGAAGTGTGCACTGCCCGTGATCGATCCCTCACGTACAGCAAGGCGCGCAGGTTTGCGACCAACGGCGGAATTGTGATCAGCGATCGTTTTCCATTGACCGATATCCATTTTATGGATGGTCCCCAAATCGAACGCATGTATGGATCGAAACCCCGTACAAAATGGATCCAGTGGCTGATCAAGAAGGAAAACAGTTTTTACCAGAGTATACATGATCCGGATTTGATGATTGTGCTGAAAGTCGATCCTGAGATCGCAGCAAAGCGCAAGGCTGAAGAGAGCAGGGAGGGGGTAATGGCAAGGACAGGTGAAATTTGGATACAGGATTGGCCGCAACCCAATGTCAACGTCATCGATGCCAGCCTGCCGCAGGAAGAAGTACTTGAAAAGGCCAAAGCGGTGATATGGTCATATTTATAGTTCATCAGGGAAGGGTGATAAATTTATGAGAATCGAAATTGTTGGCGCTGCAGGCTCCGGAAAATCAACACTGACCAGAACTTTGGTAAAAGGAAATGCAAAATTCACCCGGGTAATCATACCTACAACAGATAAGATACGCAACTCCCCCTTTTTCGCCAGCAGTCTGGGTTCAATCTTGCCTGTCATAATCACTTATGCACGTAAATGTGATCGTCAATTTACTTTGCATGAATTAGCCTGGATGATGATCATCAAAAAATGGTCAAAACGGTTGTTGTCACTGGAGAATAATGCATCCAATACCATACTCCTTGATCAAGGACCGGTTTTTTTGCTCACATCATTGTATTGTTTTGGTCCAACCTGCAAAGATGTACGAACAGCCGAAGATTTTTGGCAGCCGATCTTTTCTGAATGGGCGAGCGCCTTGGATATGATCATTTTTTTGGATGCTTCAAACGACTGCCTCTTTCAGCGTATTTTCAGCCGCCCCAAGTCTCATCTGGTGCTGGAGAAAAATCGCGTGGTGACCTTCGATTTTCTCGATCGGTGGAGAGCTGGATATAACACGGTACTGCACCAGTTGTCGATACAAAACCCGGCGCCGCGGATATTAAAGATAGATTCGGAAAGGGTGCCCATCGACCGCATCTGCCGCCTGGTGAAAATGGAAGTGATTCACTTCAACACAGAAGCCAATCAACCGGTCGATAAAGACTTGTTATCTGTTCATATACATCAACCCGGATAAATTTTCATGAATGAACTCGAACAATCTAAACCAGTTTTTCTAAAAAGGGTGCGCAGTTTCTTTTCAGATAACTCGTTAACCAAAAAGGCGTCATTAAATGCGCTGGCAGCCGGGTTGGAATATGCTGCCCGACTTATCGTTGGTTTTGTGATCACCCCTATTCTTGTGGCAGGGTTGGGTGATTATTATTACGGCACCTATCAGGTGCTCACCCGTCTGTTGGGTTACTTATCACCTGCCAGCGGAAGGCCAACACAGGCATTGAAAATGAAACTTGCAAACCAGCAGATGGTCGCCGTCGATGAGGAGAAACGAAGATACGTTGGCAGTACGCTGGTGATCTTGCTGGTGTTTCTACCGTTGATCATTGTCGGCGGCGGCGCCATCACCTGGTATGCCCCCATATGGCTCAAAGCCACTGCGGAATCCTATACGATCATCCGCATCGCCTCGGCTGTGATGGTGTTGGAAATGATCCTTTTCAACATCAGTGGAATACCGCGTTCCGCGTTGGAAGGCGAGAACCTGGGATACAAACGCATGGGGCTTTCCACGCTCCTGGTTTTTATTGGAGGAGGGCTGACATGGCTGGCTATCCATTTGCATACTGGCCTGGCGGGTGTGGCAATTGCTGCCCTGGTCACGTCAATAGTGACGGGTGTGTTTTACCTGCTGGTGGTACGAAGTTATGCACCCTGGTTTGGTATTAAAAAACCTTCGCGGGAAGAAAACAAGGAATTCCTGGGGCTGAGCATCTGGTTCATGCTGTGGAACCTGGTTAACAAGCTCATGATGGCAAGCGATGTGGTCGTGCTGGGTCTATTGAACTCAGTGCAATCGGTTACCAACTACACGCTGACAAAGTATGCGCCAGAGACGACCATCAACGTGATTGCCATTGCTGTATTTTCCATCCTTCCGGGGTTGGGAGGAATCATTGGTTCAGGAGATCTTGCCAAAGCAGCAAAGGTTAGGAGCGAAATCATGTCCTTTACATGGTGGACCCTGACCGTTCTTGGAGCGACAATTCTCTTGTGGAATCAAAGCTTCCTGGCATTATGGGTTGGCGGTGATCATTACCCTGGAGGGTTTACCAATCTCCTGGTGATTTTAATGGTCTCCCAATTCGTAATTTTCAGAAATGACGCCAATGTGATCGATTTGACGTTGAAGCTTAAGCAAAAGGTGATCCTGGGATTGATTTCCGTCACCCTGTCGATTGGACTCGCCGTAGTCTTCATTTCAGTATTCAATTTAGGAATTGCGGGGGTGATCTACGGCATCATGGCAGGCAGGATCGTTTTGAGCGTTGCCTACCCGTGGATGGTAGGTAAATTGATCAATCTGCCCTGGCAAAGGCAACTCAAGTCCATTTTACGGCCGCTGGTCGTGACAGGCTTGCTCTTTGTCTCTTTCATGTTCGCGAGTACAAAAATTGAGCAATGGGATTCCATGTTAACAAAATCCTGGATTGGGTTGATCTTCTCGGTTGGGTTGACTTTTGTTGTTATGCTGGTTTTTTCATTTTTCGCCGGATTTTCCAGGGAACAGCAGGCAGTTATCCGCCGCAGGGTTTCGTTGATATTCTCGACAGGAATGGGTAGGAAATCCAGATAATGACCATGGGTTCACTTGGCAAGAAGAAATTGAGCATCTTCCTCCCCGGGTTGTATGGCGGGGGAGCGGAACGCATCTTGTTAAACCTGGCCGAAGGATTTCTCAACCGGGGAGTGTTAGTGGATATTGTTTTGGCGCAAAATGAAGGCGCTTTCGCCAAACAAATTCCCTATAAAGCAAACCTGGTTGCCTTGCGAGACTCGATGCGCAATTCACATCGAACGATTACCGCGCTGCCTGCCCTGGTTAGATATTTGAAGCGTGAACATCCGGACGTGTTGCTTACCGCGCTGCACGGCAATATCATTGCTGTTTGGGCAAAACTACTTTCGGGAACCCATACCAAACTCGTGTTAAGCGAGCATAACACCTTCAGCATGATCACCCAGAATATGCCTGCCTGGTCAAAATGGTTGAATACCGTTTTGGTCAGGTTGTTCTACCCCAAAGCAGATGAGATCGTGGCTGTGTCGCAAGGAGTGGCTGATGATCTGGCAAAGACCGTGAAGATCGACCGGAGGAAAATCAAGGTGATATATAACCCGGTGATCAATGACACGCTCTTTATTAAGGCCAATCGGATGCCTCTTCACCCCTGGTATAAAAACGATCACCTGCCCATCGTCATCGCCATTGGAAGGTTGACCAAACAAAAAGATTTTCCCACACTGCTGGAAGCCTTTCATGAGGTGATCGGTAAAGTCGATGCCAGGTTGATCATATTGGGTGAGGGGGAAGACCGTGAAAATTTATTGCAACGCGTTAATGATTTGAATATGGATGAGAGGGTCTCTCTGCCTGGTTTTGTCGAGAACCCGTACGCATTTCTTGCGCACAGCACTGTTTTTGTTCTCTCGTCGAGATGGGAAGGACTACCTACGGTATTGGTGGAAGCAATGGCCTGCGGCATTCCTGTGATCTCAACCGATTGTCCAAGCGGACCACGCGAGATCCTTAAAGATGGAAAATATGGACGGTTGATCCCCGTCGGTGATCCTTCCGCGTTATCCTCAGCCATTCTGGATGGGTTGGGTGGAAAAATTCCTCAAGCCGCTTCAGAAGGGTGGCAGGAATTTACTGTAAAGCATACGGTGGACGATTATTTTTCTCTCCTGTTCTGAACAATGAAAAACCTTGTGTTCGCCTTGCTGCTTTTATTCATCCTGACGATCCCCATCGAGGATATGCTTTCGGTGAATAAGGACCTGTCGATGACGCGTATGCTGGGGCAGGTGGTGATCGGTGCGTGGGGTATCGTCATCATCCTCACCCAAAAAGTGCGCAGAATTCACCCATTCTACATATTTGTCTTGCTCTTTATTGCCTGGAACGTGATCAGTGTTTTTTGGACGATAGACTACTCACTCACCGAACTGCGAACCAAGACCTATGTTCAACTGGGAATCATGAGTTTGATGATTTGGGACCTGGTGGACGGAAAAGACAAGCTACGCGCAGTGATACAGACCTACATTATCGGAGCATATATTTCTGTGATTGGAACGATCGCCAATTTTATCTCCGGACAGGAAGCATACCTTTATTCAGGCGGTCGTTATGTGGCAACCGGATTCAATGCCAACGACCTGGCTATCATCCTGGCTTTGGGAATTCCAATGGCGTGGTATATGGTGTTAACTTCAGGAGGACAATCGAAATTCAAGTGGTTCCGCATCATTAACATGCTCTACATCCCGCTTGGGTATTTTGCCGTAATTCTGACGGGATCCCGCGCCGGATTTTTGGTTGCCCTGCTTTCTTTGGTTTACATAGTTTTCACCACCCGTTGGTTGGGAAAGTGGGGCAGGGTTTCTTTTGGTTTTCTTCTGGTAATTCTTATCATCGCAGCTGTGATCATCGTTCCAGAATCTACCCTTAACCGGGTATTAAGCACATTTTCAATGGGAAGTTCCGACGATTTGGGTGGTCGGTTGACGATTTATGCCGCTGCTGCCAGGACTATAGATGCCCATCCGTTATTAGGGGTCGGGAGCGGAGCATTTAAATCGGCGACAGGTCTGAACATCATCGCGCATAATTCTTTTCTCTCCGTCCTTTCTGAAACAGGCATCGTTGGGTTTCTGTTTTTTGCCATCATGCTCATTATCTGTGCTGTGGAAGCGTTGCGGCAGCCGAAACTGGAAGCTTTTCTCTGGTTGACGGTCTTGCTGATGTGGGGGTTGGGAGGATCCTCTGTTTCCTGGGATTTCCGCAAACCCACATGGCTGCTGCTTACAATGATCATCATCAGCGGTGAATTGTTTGCCGAAAAAAAACAGAATGAGCAACGCCATATTGCTCAACCTTCAACCTTGCGATTGGCTGCGTCCGAACCGGACGAGCCGGGAAATTCAAACATGCAGGAAAAGCTCAAACCCTTTTGAAAGACCTTTATGAATCCCAATTGGAAAAATAACAGTACGCGTTCGATCAAGGTAATGATGATCGGCCCGGGAAGTGGGATCGAGGGCGATATCAACGTCCTCATTGATACGATCCTGCCTTACCTGAACTCGCGCGTGCAACTCTATTACTTACCCACGGCATCCAACCGGTCGTTGAGAAAATCAGGCCGGCTCTCCATAAAGAATCTGCTAATCGCACTGGACCAGTTTTCCCGGTTGGAACGCTCCATGCAGAAATTCCATCCACATGTCCTTCACATCCACACATCTCATGGAATTGCCTGGTTGAAGGATACTGTGTACATCTGGATTGCAAAAATTCAAAAGAGCAAGGTCATCCTTCATTTACATTCACCTGATTTTTCAACCTTCTACTCCCGCTGTTCGCCAATTACCAGATGGTACACACGCTGGACGATGTCCAAAACAGATGCAGTCATCACGATTTCTGAAAATTGGAAACACTGTCTTTCCAGGATCCTCCCTGAGCCGAAGATCATTACCATTATGAATTGCATTCACACTTCAGAGAATTTGATTGATCCAACGAATGAACATCGGGTATTGTATGGATTCCTGCGGGGTGATCCTGCAAATCAAAAAGGGGTATCCGACCTGGTTGATGCCATCGCTATGGTGAAGTCAAATGAATTTGAAGTGCAATTCTGGCTGGAAGGGATCGATGGGCAGCAGGGAGATTCAAACATTCGCCAAAAATTGATCAATTTACAAATTCTGGACAAGTGCCAATTTGTTGGTGAAATCTCTGAAGGGAAACGCCGCGCTTATCTCTCCGATATGGATTTCTTCATCGTGCCATCCTATGATGGGGGACTGCCGATGGCATTACTGGAAGGGATGGCCGAGGGAAAGGCGGTCATATCAACCTCGTTGGGAGGAATACCGGAAGTTGTCGAAGATGGTTACAACGGTTTCCTGGTGAAGCCGGGAGATGTGGAAATGCTGGCGGACAGGATCAACACCCTGCTCTGTCATCGTGATCTGTGCACTCAAATGGGAAGGAATAGCCTGGAAATCGCCAGGAATAAGCTGGGCGTGAATGATTACATCAACAGGCTGGTAGGAATTTACGAAGGATTGTTTTATGAGTTCACATAACGATGTCTTCGTTCCGTTAATGAGTGATGGACAAAGAGATTTGCCCAAGCGCGTGTTGTTGTTCACGCCGCATTATGCCCCTGATTATGGACCGAGCGCCCCGATATTTACCTGCCTTTGCGAAGACCTGGTCCGGTATGGGTACCAGGTTACCGTGATCTGCGGCGTTCCCCATTATGCCCAGGCTGAACGATACGCACAGCTATATCCACGGAAGTTGAACCATGAATATCGTTCCGGAGTCGATCTTTACCGGGTAAGCGTCGTTTCCACCCCGAAGAAAGGTTTTGGACGCCGACTTCTCTACCATTTTTCTTTCAATTGGAATGTCACACTCGCAGCTTTGAGGATCAAGAAGCCGGATGTGATCATTGGAAACGGCCCCGTGTTATGGAGTGGGCTTCCGCTGTTGGTTAAGGCGATCATTCCAAAAATCCCATTCATTTATACGGTATTCGATATTTATCCCGATGTTCTTGAAAGACTGGGGATGATCAAATCGCAATGGTTAACGAACTTGATACGCGGGATCGAAAAAATTTTTTATCGCAAGAGCAGTTCGATCGTAGTGCTGTCCAAAGGTATCAAGGAGAACCTGGTCTCATATGGGATCGATGAAAAGAAGATCCATATCATCCCCAGTTGTGTGGATATCGATCTCTTTATGCCGAGAACGGATCATAATCCTCTAAAAGAGAGTTGGGGGTTGCAGAAAAAGTTTGTGGTCCTGTATGCAGGGAACGTTGGTTTTTCGCAGGGATTGGAAACCGTGCTGGATGCCGCTGCAATTCTATCCAAAAGAAGCCGGATCGAATTTGTGATCGTGGGAGACGGCGTCAACCTGGAAACGCTGAAGCAGAAAGCCCGGAATGATGATCTCCATAACGTCCAGTTTCACGAATTTCTTCCGTACCAGGAAGTCCCCGACCTTTATGCGGCTGCAGATGCCTGCCTGGTCACGATGAAACCGGAACTGGTGGTGGAATCGGTGCCTTCGAAGACCTATACCATCATGGCCAGCGGAAAACCGGTTGTTGCCACCGTACACATCGAGTCTGAAGTTGGATACCTGCTGCAGGAAGCAAATTGCGGCATTTGCGTCCCGCCCAAAGATTCCCAAGCCCTTTCCGAAGCCATCTTGAGATTGTATTCAAACAAAGAACAGCGGCAAGTTATGGCAGAGAACAGCAGAAAATATGCTGTTCAACATTTTTCTCGAAAGGTGGCGGCGAGCAGGTACAGCGATTTGATCGATGAGTGCTGGAGGATAGTTTGATTCCCCGATACGAGCCAACCTACTCTTTTGGCGAGATCAATCGCAGCCTGATCCAAGCCTTTGGATCGGATCGATCGACGGAGTTGGAATCGATTTTGTGTGAGTACTTCCAAGTAAAGCATGCCTTCCTGCTCAATAGCGGTAAAGCATCGTTATTCACAATTTTACGTGCGTGGAACCAACCGGGAAAGGTGGTCACGCCGGCTTACAACTGCAACGTGGTTCCCGAGGCGGCTGCGTTTGCCGGATACTCTCCGTTTTTCGTAGATGCTGAATTCGAAACGCTGAACGTTCCCCACGAAAAGTTCCGAAATGCGCTTACCGATGATGTCTCGGTCATTTTTGCGGTCAGCCTGTTTGGAATCCCGTACGACGTTCGTCCACTGAAAGAAATTGCCGCACAAAAGAAGATCCTGATGGTCGAGGACGCGGCTTCTGCGATGGGGAGCAGTATCGATGGAAGATTAACCGGTACCATCGGCGATGTGGGTGTGATCAGTTTTCAAGA
>DAOUGM010000147.1:0-4957 GCA_034428895.1 Anaerolineaceae bacterium | reverse complement strand
GTTCATTTTTGGTTCTTCCTCCTGTAAGGTTTGATGGGTGGGGATGGTTTCAGCGGGCGCGGACGGCTGAACTTCATGGATGAAGCTTCCGCCGCGCGCGGGGTTGACCACCAGGTCGACGGACAGCACTTTTTCAATGCGCGTCACGTGCTGACCGGCGGCGGAAAAGATCAGGTCGGCTGAAAAACCGATGTGCGGCGAGGGGGCATGCGGCTGCAGAGTTTCCTGCGCGGTCTGGCGCAGCACCTCTGCCGAGGGACCGAGCGGCGAGAGTGTGAGTTGAATGCCCTGCCTTTCCTCCTTCCAGCGCGGGTTGGAGCAGATGCCGGCGAGGTCGCGCACCGAACGAGCCTGCCAGGTGTGGTCGATGTAGCTTTCGACCCCGTCCCACAAGCCGAGCGAGGTTTGCAGCACTTCGGCGCTGAATTCCCAGCCGTTGCCGCTGCCGGCGCTGATGGCGATGATCTCGATTGTGCCGTCTTGCGCCTGGCGCCCTGAGGCTGAAAAACGTTGGCGGTGCTGGACTGTTGTTGTTTTACTCAAGGTTTCCTCCTTTTTCCTCCCCGGTCTCCAGGTTCACTTTGAGCGGCTGGGGGAGGGACTTGCCGCCCGCAGCGGGCGCGTGTTTTTCGGCGCATTTGCCGCGCGCCAGCATCTCCTCGATATCCACGCTCTCGCCGCAGAAGCGGTATAGCAGGCGCAGGTGCTCGGCGTCGTCGATCAGTCCACGGTCGCGCGCCTGACCCAGCACGGCGGAGATGTTGCTGGCAGCCATCGCCAGCGCCACGTTGTCGCGCGCGGAGATATCCGCGCCGTGCAGGCTGATCTGCGCGCGCCGCGAGACGCGGCTGTCGACCTGTGAACGGCGGTTCACCACAACCCGCAGAATGTCGTTCAGCATCCACAAAAAGAAGCGCTGGCGCTGTTCGAAATGGCGGTAGGTGGGTCCGCCCGCCGCTTCGGCGGTGGTGCGCGTGGAGCCTTCGGGTTCCGCCAAAAAGTGCAGCGGGATGCCCGCTCCGGCAGCCAGCATCTTCTTGAGCGCCAGCCCGTCCTGGTTGGCATCGTCCGCTTCCAGGCGCGGGTGCAGGGTGTCCCAGGTTTCGCTTTCGTCGGTGACCAGGATGGAACCCGGCGAGGGCGGGGCGGCGTTGAGCGCCGACTGGCGCGCGCGGCGGTCGGCTTCACTGGTGAAACGCGCGCGCACGATGTAGAGAAACGCCGTTCTGAAACGGTTGAGCCTGGCGCGGTCCTCCAGCCAGGCGGCGTAGCGGCTGAGCCAGCGCAGCACCGGTGCCAGGTCCGATTCGCCCCACTGCGCGCCCACCGGGCGATTGATCGCGTAATGCAGCATCACGGTCGGGAAGCCGCCGGAAGCGGCAATGTCGCAGCGCGGGTCGTATGCCTGCCACACTGCGCCCTCGGCGGTCGAAGCAAGATCGGGGCGCATTTCATAGGAGAGTTCCTGGTCGAGGTCGTTTTCGCGCGAGCGAATGGCACGCACCTGCACCGAGGGCAACGCGCGCAGGTAGCTCATGCCGGAAGCATCGGTGGAAAGAAGCAAGAAGAGGTTGCCGCTGCGGGTGAGTTCGTCGCACCACTCGTAGACGCGCACCGGCATGCGGTTGAGCGCATGCTCCCAGAAGGTGTGAAGAAACGCCGCCGTGGGCGCATGCGCGCAGGAGAAGCTGATGCCTCCTCCGACGACGTACTGCGAGGTGAGCCCCACGATGCGCCGTGCCAGGGGGTTGACGCGCCAGGCCTCCAGCGCCTGGCGCTGTACCTCTTCGCGGTCGGGGGCGCAGCGCTCGAATGGAGATTCACCCAGGCGGCTGCCGAAGTTAAAAGTGGCGTCGGATTCCGGCAGAGACGCCAGGGCAGAGCGCACTCCCTGCCGGATTTGGCGCTGGAACAGGCGCGCGAACAGGCGCTGCGCGGCGGAGGTCATGATTCCACCAGCGCCGAGAGTTCACCCGGCGTGCCGCTGAAAAGGTTGAGATCCACGCGCGTGGTGATGCCGGCGATCTTGCCCGAGCTGGAATACTGCCAGAACGCCCAGCCCGCCCAGGGATAGACCTGGTAAGGCCAGCCGCTGGTGTAATGCGCCACCCAAAGCGGGTGCTCCGCCGCCCAGTCCACGCCGGAACCCTTGAGCTTGTAGCCGGAATAGACGGGAAGCGGCAGGTAATTGCCCCAGAAGCCGGGAGAGATGTAGATCATGCCTGTGCGTCCGGTGAGGCGGAAGATCTCATCCAGGAAGACTTTGACCGCCTGGTTGAAGCCGCTTTTGCCCAGCCCGGGCGTCTCAATATCGATGCAGGGCGGCAGGGTGGGGCGCGAACCGCCCAGTTCCTGCAGGGTCTTTACGTAGTGGCGCGCCTGTTCCAACGGGTCGTAGCGCGGGAGGAAGAAATGGTAGGTGCCGGTGATGATGTCGTTTTCAGCCGCGCCGCGCATGTTTTCCTCGAACATCGGGTCGATGTAGGTCTCCCCCTCGCTGGCTTTAATGATGGCGAAGCGCACCCCGCTGCTGCGTACCCTGGGCCAGTCGATCCAATCCTGGTGGTGGCTGACGTCGATGCCAAAAAGCATGGTGATGGTTCCTTTCTGTATTGATCCGTTATTCGTGAATCGTGAGCCGTGATTCGTGAAAGGCACAACCGATTCACGTTCTCGGTTTCGTTTTTTGCTGATTAGAAATGCCCCTCCATGCCCTTCAACGGGTCGGGGGCGGAAACGATGAGGGCGGGAGCAGCAGGCTGCCAGTCCAGGTTCTCCAGCGCGGCGCAAAGGGCGGCGGAGAGGATCCAGTCGTCGTGCACGAGCTCCCCGCTCGCGGTGCTGCGTGTGCCGTCGGGCACGCCCCAGCTGATGCGCTGGTCGGGTCCCTGCCCCACCTTGTGCTGGCAGGCGGAAAGCTGCTCGAAAAATTGCCGCTGGGCGCTTGCCTGGTCGGGCTGGAGTTCGGCATCGAACAGCGGTTCGCGCCAGCGCCCCGAATCGACAATCGCCAGGAAATCCCAGCCCAGCCGGGACTTGGAGACGGCGTTGAAGGTGAAGGGCAGCACCCTGCCCGGCAGAGCGCGGTCGAGGAAGGAAGCCAGGCCTGCGCCCACCCCGGTGGCGTCCACCACCAGGGAGCGCGCGTTCCACTGCACTGCCAGCGCGCGCACCTCGTTGAGCAGCCGCGTGTGGTCCACTCCCGTCCACTGCGCGCGCCAGACCGGGGTATACAGCGGCAGGCGCTTTTCCTCTGAAAGATGCACTTCTACGATGGTGAGGGCGTTGGAATCGCGCGCGGGGTTGGCGAGCGCGAGCACGCCCTGGATGTCGCGCACGCCCTCGTCTTCACCGGCGACATCCAGCAGCAAGGCATACAACCTGCCGGGTTGCGGAACGGATGCGGCGGGGATGGCGGAGCGCATGCGCGCCAGGCGTTCTGGCGGGAACATGCCGCCCTCGCCGTCGATCTCTTCGGAGAAGTACTGGGTGCGCACGAAGGGGTTGCCGCGCCCCAGGCGTTCGACGATCTCCTGCACGTGTGCGCGGTAGGTGGAGACCTCGGCGCCCACATCGTCGGCGGTGAGGCGGAAGACGCGCTGGATGCCGTCGCGCTGTTCGGCGGCTTTCGAGCGCCGCATCTGCTGCGCCAGCAGGGTCTGGCTGGTCCACGAAGTGCCCCAGAAGACGCGCGTGGCGTTGGTGGATGCGCTCATGGGCGCCACGTCTTTTTCAAATTTGACGCCGAGCACGTCCTGGGCTTCGTCCACCTCCAGCAGGGCGCTGGCGGTGGCGCCGACGATGTTGCTCTCCGGCGCAGCAGATAGAAAGGTGATGCGCGCCTCTCCCACACGGTAGATCGAACCGGATTCCTTGACCCAGATACGTTGGGTGAGCGTGTTCTTCTTGACCGTGCGTTCGAGGCGGCGCATGGCGTTGAGCGCCTGCGGCTTGAGGGTGGGCGAGACCTTCACCATTTCCACAGGGTAGGAGGAAAAGAGGGTGAGCAGGTAGGTTTCGAGCTGCGCCTGGAGTTCGTTCTTGCCGCTCTGGCGCGGGAAAATGACCACGAAGCTCAGCCCGCGCTGGTTGATGACCGAATCGAAGATGGCGGAGAGCACTCCGCTCTGGTAGCGGCGCAGTTTCATGTGGGATGCTTTTTCTGCGAAGCGCTCCGGGTCTCGCAACAGCCATTTGTAGTGCGGGATGAATTCGGTCATGGTGTATGTCTGTGAAATGTGATTTGCGATTCGATTTTTGGCTTCCGTTTACGTTTTCGAATCCCGTTTTCCGTTATTTCCGAAATTGTTCGCCAAATTTTTTCAGTTCCGGCCATTCCTCCTCCAGTTCGTGCAGCGCCTGGCGCAGCATGGCGGCGGGATCGAGTTCAACGTTGGCGAGGTCGCGGCGCGCTTTGAGCAGGCGGGCGAGGGCGGGGGCAGCCTTGCCCACGGTGTCGAGCAATTCGAGCTGCTTATCCAGTTTCATGTTGGCGGTTTGCTTGTCGGCTGCCTGCTGGATGAGGTCGCGCAGGATGGCGATCTCGCGGTCCAGGCTGTCGGCGTCTATGGCGGGGGGTGCGGGGGCGGTGGCGGCTGGCGATTTCTTTTTCGGCATATTTCTCCTTTGAGATAGAAATAATGTTCTATATTTCTATAACCATCATCCCACCGATGGGGTCAAATGTCAACTTGCCCCAGGGGAAGGTTTTTAAGCGAAAAACTTGCCAATCTGGCAAGTTTTTGGGATATTACCCGGCTGCGACCAGCGCGCCGTGCCCCTACCGTGGATGGCGTTCGTCGTCGGTCAGCCAGTTGGAGGGGTTGTTGGCGATGTAGGCGGCAATTTGTTCGTATTCGCGGTCGGAATTGATGATGTGCTCGTAATAATTGCGTTGCCAGACGGGTTGTCCGGGGGTGTTGTGTAAATCATTAATTCGGCGTGCCGAAAAAGTTTT
>DAOUGM010000146.1:0-2570 GCA_034428895.1 Anaerolineaceae bacterium | reverse complement strand
ATCCGCCTGGCGTGCATCATCCACAACACGGATTACTGGCGCAAGGGCCGCACGCTGGATAAGCTGGGCTTGCAAGACCTGAGCATCGAGGAGCTGACGCAATACGTGGAGACGGGCGAAAGGGAGTGAGGGGGGCTTCCCACTCATGATATTGTAGGGGCACGGAATTTCGAGGTCGTCGGTCAAAGTTATCAACAAACCAGTTTGTATATTTCTTAACATGGATGTATACTTTGGTGGGTGTTTTGTATACATCTTTACAAAGATGTATACAAACTGGTCTATCATCGAGAAAGGCGGTTGCTACCAGAGATGAAAACCATTCAGATTGGAACTATGCAATTACAGCCTTCCGGCTACCGGGCTTTTATTCCAGCTTCATTTCCACCCAAAGCAATCTATGATTTTCCAAAGAATATCTTGATTAAGAATTCCGATTCAACCTTTATTGTTGGTACATTAAATGGAATTACGCGCCTGCTTCCTGATATCGATTTTTTCATTAAAATGTACTTACGCAAAGACGCTACTTCATCAAGCCAAATCGAAGGGACCTTGGCAACAATGATAGATGCTATCGAAGCTGAAGCCAAGATTAACTCGAGTTTACCTGATGATGTCGACGACATACTACATTACCTTACTGCTTTGCATTTTGGTATGAGGCAGATCGAGGATCACAATTTTCCATTTTCATTGCGTTTTATAAGGGACTTGCATTACCAGTTACTCCATGAAGCACGTTCAAGTCATCATGCTAACCCTGGCGAATTTCGCATTACTCAAAACTGGGTAGGTGGCACCATTCCAGATAACGCACGTTTTGTTCCACCGCCTCCATCGCACCTGATTAACGCTTTGGGAGATTTGGAAGCATTTATTCATGCGAATGATGGAGTGCCAGTACTCCTAAAAGCAGGGTTACTGCACGCGCAATTTGAAACAATTCATCCATTTCTTGATGGTAATGGCCGCACGGGGCGTTTGTTAATTACTCTGTATCTTTGGAACAAACAATACCTTAACAAACCGGTTCTTTATCTTTCTTCCTATTTTCATTTACATCGGCAGGAATACTATGACCGCCTCGAAGGTTATCATCAAGGAAAGGTGTTTGAATGGTTAGACTTTTACCTGGACGGTGTTATTCATACAGCAACTGAAGCAATCGAAACAGTGGATAAAATAATTGAATTACGCGAGAAGGATATGCGCATCATCCAAGGTCTTGGAAAACGTTCTGCTGAACTCATCACAAAACTTCTCCCAAGTCTTTTTACACAACCCATCGTCAATGTCCAAACCATTCAATACTGGACAGGATACACACGTGATGGAGCACACAAGATAATTACTCGTCTAGTTGACTTAGGAATACTAGTTCCTAGGTATACTGATAAAACTTATGGACAAAGTTATATGTATAAAAAATACCTTGATATCTTTACAGAAAGCAGTTTTGTTGCTTAGCTCTTTGATGTTTTATTAAGAAACCAGCAAAAGTAAATTTAGATACAGATTTTATTGACAACCAAAGAAATAGAAGAGGTATTAGTACACAAACTTCTAAACACAAGCATCATCGAATAAACTCACCCCTCCCCTCCCCCCCCAAAGGATTTGCCATGTCCGCACCCATCCTCGTTGCCTACGCCACCCATTACGGTTCCACCGCCGAAACCGCCCAATTCATCGCCTCCGTCTTCGAAGACCAAAACCAGCCCTCGCTCTGCCAGCCCGCCCGCGAGGTGAAAAACCTGCAAGGCGTCCGCGCGGTCGTGCTGGGCGCCCCGCTCTTTATGTTCCACTGGCACAAAGACGCCCTGCGCTTTTTGGACCGCTTCCGCAAGGTACTCCCCGCACTGCCCGCCGCCGCCTTCGCCCTCGGGCCCACCACCGAGCCGCGCTCAGAAAAAGAATGGACCGACGCGCGCGCCATCCTGGATAAAGAACTCGCCACCCGCGCCTGGTTCGCCCCCACATCCGTCGCGCTCTTTGGCGGGCGGTGGGACCCGGGCAAAATCGGTTTCCCCTTCAAAGCCTTTGCCAGCCAGATGCCCGCCAGCGACCTGCGCGACTGGGACGCTATCCGCGCCTGGGCGCAAACGCTTTTCCTTGATTAACCGCCCCGCGCGCCCAAAATAGAAGGCTCACAGCCAGCCGACAGGGGTTGGCAGGGCTGCCCTGCTTTCCACCACCCGCGCGCAAAAGTTTATCGCGGTTCGGTGGAATATTCGCTTTGCCGAAAACAAGGAACAGGTTCAGGCGGACTCTTTTTGCCTTTGGGCTGCCTGTCGGACTTTCGCGTTTGGTTTGCGGTGGCTTCTGACCAGGTGTCGCGCAGCTGCCAGCGGGGCAGAAATCAGCATGCGCGGGCTGGCAAAGCGCATCACGCCGCGGATGCGCTCGCGCATCTCAGGCCGGTAGCAGTGCACCGGGCATCTGCCGCAGGAAGGTTTATCCGGTTGAAAAGCGCAGCGCTCAATGCGGCGCAAGGCGTAATCCCGCAAGGCCTCGCAATCTGCGCACAACCCGGCTTCCGGATGGTGTTTGGCGCGGCAGTATATCCG